>RPQK01000021.1 GCA_003819755.1 Acidobacteriota bacterium
AAAATGGCTTTACCGTCGCGACAGTGACGATCGTCAACGAGGGCAGCCAACCGCTGGACGTTGATACAGCCAAGATCCGAGTGCTGAATCCCAAGAACAAGGAAGTTCCGGTCGCCACCGTGTCGGAAGTCGTGCCCAAGATGGTCAAGTCCGGGGCAAGAGTCCCGAACGTGAGCACTCCCAATCCAGGAGGTGTCTACCGGCCGATGCCCGGCGAGCCGGGGTATGGCCGCCCGCTTGACGCGGGTGTCTCGCTCGGGGGCAGCCGCGGAGGAGTGATCGACCTCGGGAGGGTCGAGCGCCTGAAAGCCTCGATCGAGAAATACCAGCTGAAAAGCGCTCAGATCAAGCCGGGAGAACGCCTCGAAGGCTTCTTGTACCTGAAGACCGACAAGCCGCCGGAAGAGCTGAAAGGGACGACGATTGTGCTGACGCCGGAGCTCACTTTGACGGTGGAGTGACGAGAAAGGACCTCAAGGACCTCAAAGACGACAAGGACCAAAAGGACAGCCAAGCCATCCTTTTGGTCCTTGTGGTCTTTGAGGTCCTTGAGGTCTTTGGGTCTTTTTAGCTTTGACTTGTCGACTCAAAGGCCGAGCGCGGCTTGAACGAGAAGTGCCCGGAGATGCTCTCGTAACTGAGGCGAGGCAAGCTCTTATCCAGATACGACCGGATCGAGACGTAGCATTCGTCGCATTTATTCTGCTGCGTGAATTTCTCCACCATCTCGGATCTTTTTTCGAGCGGGAACCGGTGAAACTGCATCGAGCAAGGTTGCAGGTAGCCGTTGCTGGTCACGACGAGAAACCGCAGGCCGGCCTTGCACCCAGGGGTCCCCCGGCGCTTGAAGTATTCGAGCGTGGCTTCCAGCGTCGTCTTGCTGTTGACGATCCAATGACTGTGGTCCATTCGCTCCATGATTCGGCGGATCTGTTTTTCCAGTTCGTTCAAGTCAGCCGGTTTTTCGATAAAGTAATCCCGACACCCGGTGCGGCGTGCGGAATACGCGCTGTAGCTCACGTTTACGCCCCATTCGCGGGCTTTGTCAGCGACCTCGTTGATATGCGGCAGGTTGTTGAGGGTGATGCAATTATTGAGAACGATGTCGTCGTTGCCGTACGCCGAGAGCTTCGGCATCAACTCCGACAGGTGGGCGTACAGCCCGGGGAGACCACGGAAATCGTCGTGCCGCTCGTCGGGAAAATCCAGGCTCACAGAGAACTGATTGATGCCCGCCTCGCGCATTGCATGGTACCGCTCTTCGGTCATGAGCGACCAGTTGGAGACGAGGATGGTGTAGGGCAAGCCGGAAGGGAGTTTTATGTTGCGGACGACCTCCTCGAGATCGCTCCTCATCAACGGTTCGCCGCCCGAAACTTGAACCACGCAGGGGCGCAAAGCCTCAACATATCGCCGGTAATCGGCCGGCTTAAGGTCCTGTGACATATCCCGAGGCCCGCCGTGATCGCAGTGCTTGCAGAAACAGGTGCACGAATCGGTCACTTCAAACGAGACAACTATCGGGCGTTCAGCGAACCAGTTTCCTACGCCCTGCCCGATGATTCTCAGCGATTCGGTAAGAGGAACTTTCCGCACGAAGATCCACCTTTACTGGCCCCGGTTGCCCAGGGGAACATGTACAATCACGACAACAGTTTGCTGTTTGACCCCATCACTTCGAAACCGCTAGAAGCGGTCGCCATATTGACAGAAGCAGGCCGCTTTTTCAAGCCGGAAATCGCCTCGGTCCCCGGCCCTCGCGGGCCGTGGATCTTAGCGTCGTCTTCCTCTAGACCCCGCGCCGCGAGGCCACTTACTTAAGTAGACATGTTAAAATGGAGCGCGAGTCGGAAGCAAGCTTTTGAGAAAATAGGACTTGGAGGATAAATCAGGTGAGCGGCCAGACGGTGACAATCGGGCTCGTGCAAATGAGCTGCACCCCCGATCCTGAGCACAACTTCCAGAAAGCATCCGAGAAGATCAGGCAGGCCGCACGGGACGGAGCCGAAGTGGTCTGCCTGCAGGAGCTCTTCCGCAGTCTGTACTTCTGCCAGAAGGAGGATGCCGAGGCGTTCAATCTGGCGGAACCGATCCCCGGACCGACCTCGGAGGCATTCGCGTGTCTGTCCAAAGAGCTCAATATCGTTATCATCGCTTCCCTTTTTGAACAGCGCGCCCGGGGTCTTTACCACAACACGGTGGCAATCATCGACCCTGTGAAGGGTCTCGCCGGAAGATACCGGAAGATGCACATCCCGGACGATCCTTTTTACTACGAGAAGTACTACTTCACCCCCGGGGACCTCGGATTCCAGTCTCATGCGACCGACCGCGGCAACCTTGGAGTCTTGATCTGCTGGGATCAATGGTTCCCGGAAGCCGCCCGGCTGACCGCCCTGGCCGGCGCCGACATTCTCTTTTATCCCACCGCCATCGGCTGGATCGACGGTGACACCGGCGGGGATTTGAAAACGGCTCAGCCGGAGGCTTGGCGGACCATCCAGAGGGCTCATGCCGTGGCCAATGGGGTTTTCGTCGCGGCGGTCAACAGGGTCGGGCGGGAAGGTAGTCTCACCTTCTGGGGGCAATCGTTTGTCTGCGATCCCTTCGGGCGCATAGTTGCCGAAGCTTCCGCCGACAAGGAGGAGATTTTCATCACGTCATGTGACTTTTCGCTAATCGAGCAGCCCCGCCGTAACTGGCCCTTTCTTCGCGACCGCCGAATCGACTCCTACGGCGGCCTCGGTGTTCGTTTTCTGGACCGGACCTGAAACATGAGTAACCCTTCCCAGCCTTCCCCGGCGCAACTCGGTTACGCCATGCCGGCCGAGTGGCGCACCCACGAAGCGACTTGGCTCGCTTGGCCGAAGGATCCGATTACCTGGCCTGACCGGGTTGCGCTGGTCCAGAACATCTTCCTGGAAATGATCAGCCGGCTTTCGGCCGAGGAGCGAGTCGAGCTGTTGGTCGATGATGGACCCACGGAACAAGATGTCCGAAATCGTTTGGGGGGCTTTCGAGTCCACCTGTCGAACGTTCGGTTCCACCGTATCCCCACGGTGGACAGCTGGATCAGGGATTACGGTCCGAACTTTCTCTTGAACGCCGAAACCCGCCAACTGGCATTCAATCACTGGATTTTCAACGCGTGGGGAGGGAAATACGAGGAGCTCAAGCGAGACACAGATGTACCCTTCAAAATCACCGCTTTGCTCGACGTTCCCCGCTTCACGCCGGGAATCGTCCTGGAGGGCGGATCGATTGAGGTTAACGGGGCGGGAATCTGTATGACGACGGAGCAGTGTCTTTTAAACCCGAACCGCAACCCGGATCTGTCGAGAGCGGACCTGGAAGGGCAGTTGAGAGCTCACCTGGGGGTAAGCCGGATCCTTTGGCTCGGCGAGGGAATCATCGGGGACGACACCGACGGACACATTGATGACATCGCCCGATTTGTCCGATCCGATACAATTGTTGCGGCAGTCGAAGACGACCCGGCGGACGAGAACTACAAGGTGCTCCAGGACAACCTGCGGAGGCTGGAATGCGCGACCGATTTGTCCGGCAAACCCTTCAATCTCGTCCTGCTTCCAATGCCCGGCCCGGTTGAGGGGTCAGACGGCCGGCTTCCGGCCAGCTACGCGAACTTCTACATCGCAAACGGAACCGTACTGGTGCCGCTGTTCGGTCATCGCAACGATGAAAAGGCTCTGGAGATTCTGCGAAGTGTGTTCCCCGGCCGAACCGTCGCCGGCCTTCACTGCGAGCCGCTCGTTTGGGGGCTCGGCACGATTCATTGCGTCACGCAGCAGCAACCAGGGCGTGGGTGGTAGTTGTACGGTTTTTATCCACGAATTACACGAATTACACGAATTGACACCAGTTCGTGTAATTCGTGGATAGAAAAAGCGGCTACTTCCCCGCCTTCGCCTTCTCGACCTCGGATTCCATCTCTCGGTTCAAACGGTTTCGTTCGTCGACCAGCCTTTGCTTGATTTGCTCAATCTGATCGTACTTGCCGCTTTGAACTGCTTGCTTGATCTGCGACTCGGCCCCGATCTCTGCCTCGGCAACCTTGGCCTTGTACCGGCTTCGAATCTCGGCGACTGCCGTCCTTTGTTCTTCGGAAAGTTTCTCGACCGGGGCGCCTTCCTGAGCGTTCAACTTCTCCAGCGCCAATTCCCAGGCCGATTTCAATTCGTCGGACATCTTCGCCTCCCTTAGTCCTCTGATTTTACTATGAGTTGCGCTTGCCGGCTGCGCTCTGCCACTGGAAAGGTCAGTCCCCAACCTTTAGACTATTCGGATGGGCAACGAGCTGACTCAGAGCTCCGGAGTGTCCCGCACGCGGAGTTTTTGGCGAAAGAAGGTCTCACTTCTCAACTACCTGGAGGCCTTCCATCTCGCTCCGGACCTGGAATCACTGATTCGCTCGCTGCGTATTCTGCTCGAAGACGAATTTCGACCAGCCGCAATTCACTTTAGCCTGATCGACGTTCGGAAACGACACCTGGCTTACTATTTTCCCGAGATCCTGAAGGGCGCGCCGGTCGTGATCGGAGAGGGCTTCAGCGGGCTTGCAGTCGCCGCCGGGCGCTGCCTCCGCTTCCGGGCGTCTGAAGGCCCCCTGCCTTACCATGCCCTGCCGGAGACCCTCGATTTCGTGCGTCCCCGCACGTCGGTTCTCGTCGCTCCGCTTATCCGTGATGCCCGTGTGATCGGCACTATTGAGATCATCGACCGTGCCGACGGCCAGGAGTTCTCCTCGAGTGACGTTACCTACCTCGAGGCACTCGCGCCGCACATGGCCGTCGCGGTAAACCACTTCGTCCTTTCCATGGAAGCCAAGCGCCGCGAAGAGGAGGAAGCACGGCTCAGGGAAATAGCGCGCAGCATCAACGCGACGCTCAACCTGGATGAGATCCTGGAGGACATCCTCCAGCACCTGCGCGGGCTGATCCCGTACGACTCGGCTGCCATCCTGCTCTTCGCGTCGCAGGAGCAGAAGAGGGACATGGCCAGCTTCGGCATGACCGAGAATGAACAGGAGCACCTGCAGGAGCAGGCGGTCAGGATTCAGAGGGAGTGGCTGGAGCTCGGGGCAATCCCGCGTCTGCTCTCCCAGGAGGACTGCGAAGACCTGCGCTACTGCCTGCGGACCGGCGAGTCACAGATCCTGATGCCCTTACGCAGCACGGACCGCATCATCGGCCTGTTCCTTCTGATCAGTGACCAGCGGGATGCCTTTGCGCAGGCGGATCTCGAGTTGCTGGAGGCCTTCGCCAGTCACGCGGCTTTTGCCATAGAAAAGGCACGGCTGCATCGGTCTCTGATTGAAAAGACCCAGCTGGAACAGGAACTGCGGATCGCGCGCGAAATTCAGCTGCGCTTCCTGCCGGGGGAAATGCCGCGCATAAGCGGGTTGCAGATTGCAGCCCGCAACGTCGCTTCGCGGCACGTGAGCGGCGACTATTACGACGTCATTCCGATCGTGGAAGGCCAGTGGGGTATCGTGATCGGGGACGTGTCCAGCAAGGGCATTTCCGCCGGGTTAATCATGTCCGCGTTTCGTGCTTCGCTGCTGGCCGAAATCAGAAACAATTTTGCGATTACGACGATTCTCCAGAAGGTCAACCGGCTGCTTTGGGAGACGACCGCCTCAAATCGCTTCGTGACCGCTTTCTACGGCGTTTTCGACGAGAAGGAAAGAGTCCTGACCTATTCAAACGCCGGCCACAACTTCCCGATCCTGCGCCGCGCGGACGGCACCTTCAGGGAGCTGAAAACCGGTGGGCTGCTTCTGGGCGCTTTTGAACACGTCCACTACGTTGAGGAGCGCTTTCACCTGCTCCCCGGAGATCTCCTGATTCTATACACCGACGGGGTAAGCGAAGCCCCGGGACCCGACGGAGAGGAATTCGGGACGACCGGCCTGACCGCGCTTATGGAGCAGTGCCACGCCTCTTCGGCCTCCGACATCGCCGAAGTGCTGGTGCAGAAAGTCACGGAGCACTCGGAATCGGGAATCCCGGAAGACGATGCGACGCTGATCGTGATGAAGGTGGAAGCGTAAGACATTCCGGCCAGCCACCCGTCCGGCACCCAACCGATAGAGCCGCAAGCGCGGCGCTTTTCGCGGAGCGGTCGGATCCGAACACACTGCCGAACCTGGGGGGCTGTACACGTTCGTATCCGACCGCCCCGCGAAAAAACGCTGCGCTTGCGGGTCTGCGCCGTTGTACTTTGAATCAATAGCTACCCAGCCGCCGTCCCCCGCCCGATTCACCTAATTGGATAAGATCCAATAACTTGAAGCCAGGGGGACGGCCGCCCCGGTTGTCGCACCGCCGGCAGCTCCCGGTATCCCTTTCTCACCTCGGTTCTTAGCCTCTTCCCGCCTTCCGTGTCTCCTTCTGGAAGCGATCTTGCTTTCTATATATAAACCGGTCCCTCTGTTTACATCTCAGGCAAGTCGATGCCTTTCAACCAAGAAAGGAAGGTTTATGAAGCGCTTGCTTGTTTTTGCGGTCACGCTGGCCCTGTGCTCGTCGCCGTTGGTTTTCGCCCAGGGAGGGGCGGGAATGACAACGGGCACGATCAGCGGCGTAGTGAAAGACCCGACTGGAGCCGTGATTCCGGGCGCCGAGGTCGTTGTCAATAATGTGGACACCGACGCCAAGCGAACCGTCGTCTCGGATGACAGCGGGTTTTACACGGTCCCCAATATTCCTACCGGCAACTACACCATCTCGGTGACGATGCCTGGGTTCAAGACGACAACCTCGCATGCCTTCAAGGTCGATATCCGGTCCAACCGGGTCGTTGACCTTACTCTTGAGGTCGGATCCGTCGATGAGCAGATCACGGTGGAAGGCGCGTCGTCGGCCCAAGTCGAGTTGCGAAGCGGTGAAGTCGGCAACCTGATCTCCGGCGAGCAGGTAACCGAACTGCCGCTGAACGGACGCAGTTTTGTCCAGCTGAGTCTCCTGGTCCCGGGGGCTTCAGCGGCTCAAGACGCCAATGTCCGTTTTACTGGTCTTTTCGCCGGCGTCGACATCTCCTTCAGCGGCAGTCCCTCGAACGCGAACATGTGGCTCGTCGACGGTACCAACAACGTGGATATCGGCTCGGGGCGTACGATTCTGACCTATCCCTCCGTCGATTCGATCGCGGAGTTCAAAATCCAGCGCAACAGCTACACAGCGGACATGGCCGCTTCTTCCGGTGCTCAGGTCAACGTCGTCACAAAGAGCGGAACCAACGAGTTCCACGGCAGTGTGTACGAGTTCCATCGCAACAGCGCGCTCAACGCGAGTAACTTCTTCCTCAACAGGGCCGGTCAGGATAAGCAGGCCCTGGTCTACAACAACTTCGGTTACACGATCGGCGGCCCCATCGTGAGGGACCGGGCGTTCTTCTTCTGGTCGCAGGAGTGGCGCCGGGAAGGCCGTGGAATTCCCAGGCAGGCCTTGGTTCCCACTGAACTGGAACGCCAGGGTGACTTCAGTGGCCCGAACACCCGGGATTACCCCGATCCAGTCGATCCTTTGACCGGTCAGCCGTTCCCCGGCAACCGGATTCCTGCCGACCGTCTGAGCCCGGCGGGTCAGGCTTTACTCAACCTCTACCCGCTGCCTACCGTTGCTCTCGACCCCTCCGACCTTGACCGCTTTAACTGGGTCGCAGCGCCTAAGACGCCGATCAAGACCCGCCAGGAACAAATTCGTGGAGACTGGAACATCACGGAGAAACACTCGGTGATGGGTCGGATGACTCTCGATACCTGGAAGAATCCAGCCCCCAGCTTCGTGGAAGGCGGCCTTTGGGGCGACGATCCTTTCCCGGTCGTCGACTCGAACTGGGACCAGCCCGGACACAGCTTAACCACTCAATGGACGTCGACCTTTGGCTCAGGAACCGTTAACCAGGTGAATTTCTCCTGGTCCGGCAACGAAATCAAGGTCGAACGCGGGTCGGGCGAGGCCGAGAATAGTGCGGTCACGGCCGCTATCCCCGAGGTGTTTCCGGGACCGGAAGATCGGGGCCACGCGGTCTTCTGGGGTGATCCGCTGGGCCACGACCTCTGGAATCAGCCTCCCTGGCAGAACCAGCAGGACCTGTTCGTATGGAAGGATGACTTCTCGAGGGTCATGGGCGACCACTCCTTCAAAGCAGGCGCCCTGTTCAGCACAAACCAGAAAGACGAAGACATCGACAACAACTCGGCCGCCTATTCCCCGCAATTCTGGTCTGATGGCGGAGAAGCGATTCCCGGCGGCACCCCCGGCCCGGGCTGGGGACCAGCCGAGGCTCTCGGTCGTGACGATCAGGTGACCGGGAACGGAATTGCCGATCTGATGCTCAAGGGCACCGCCTGGGGCGGCGGGACGGAAAGCAACACGAACCCCCGTTCGCGGGTCAGGTGGAGAGACTATGAGCTCTATTTCGCTGACACCTGGCGAATGTCTCCGAAATTTACCTTGAACTACGGACTCCGCTGGTCTTACCTGCCCAATCCCTGGGATGATGCAAACCAGATCGGCAACTTCGTCCTGGAACTCTACGATCCAGCAGCCGGCGCAGTGAGCACGAACGGAATGCTGTTCCCCGACCCGCAGTTCGGAACGACTCCCGATGCTGCAGGGTTTGAG
The DNA here is from genome assembly GCA_003819755.1 of Acidobacteriota bacterium. Classification (GTDB taxonomy): domain Bacteria; phylum Acidobacteriota; class UBA6911; order RPQK01; family RPQK01; genus RPQK01. The sequence continues at coordinate 8,652 of RPQK01000021.1, forward strand.
GATGTCAATGACCGTTCTCTGGTAAGAAACTCCTGGACCGACTTTGCGCCCAGGATCGGTTTTGCCTGGGATCCGACCGGGCGCGGCAAGTGGGCCATCCGAGCTGGTGCGGGCATGTTCTACAACCGCGAGGCGATCAGCGACGTTTTGACGATGACCATCAATCCTCCGTTCAGAACGACGATCGAATGGCCGAGCGGTCGGTTCCTCGATGCCCTCCCTGCAGCGATGGACTTCACCGGCGGAGCAGGAGTCGCTCAAACCGGAAAAGCGCTGGATGCCAAGACTCCGGGCAGTTACCAGTGGAACTTCACGATCGAGCGGGAAGTGTGGCGCGACACCAAGGTAGAACTAGGCTATGTCGCCAATCGGGGCCATCACATTCCGGGCTGGTTCGACATGAACCAGATCCCCGTCCAGCTGCGGACCCAATACGCGATTCTGGAACTGGATGACAGCGAAGATACCGACGGCGGCCCGTTGCGCCCCTTGTTCCCTCTGGTTGGAGATGTCACCAGCCCTCGGGTTGCAAGCCGAAGCTTTGACTCCTGGTACCACTCATTCCAGGCGTACTTCGTCAAACGCTTCTCCAACAACGTTTCCTACCAGGTCTCGTATACGTTCAGCAAGCTGCTGTCGACCGCCTACGGCCTGGGGCACATCGGCGGGAACGTGGTTTCCGACCCGTTCAATATGGCGTATGACAAGGGACTGGCGAGCTTTGACCGCCCCCACATTTTCACGGCTAACCTGATCTACCGAACTCCCGCACTGGCCGGCTCGAACGCGTTTGTGCGCACGGCGCTGGGCGGATGGGAAACGTCGGTCATCTACACCGGAAACAGCGGACGGCCGGAAACTGTGACCTGCTGCGCCAATTTCACGGGAACCGAGTCCAACCGGCCCGACCTGGTGGGCGATCCGGAGGGTCCGGAGACAGTGGACGCCTGGTTCAACATCAACGCGTTCCGTCCGCCTCAGATCCTCGGCCAACTGGGTAATTCGCCGAGGTCGCAGATCCGCGGCCCGGGGGTTAACAACTGGGACCTCTCATTCATGAAGAACTTCGCCGGCCTGCCCTGGTGGAACAACGAGGGGGCGACCCTTCAGTTCCGGGCCGAGCTGTACAACTCATTCAACCATACTCAGTTCCAGTTGATTGACACGGGCTTCGACCTTGCTAACCCGACGATCGATCCCGCGACCGGAGCCTTGCTGAGCTTCGAGCAGAACAACAACACGTTCGGACAAGTGACTCGCATCCGCGAGCCACGTGAAATCCAGTTCGCTCTCAAGATCCTCTGGTAGCAAAAAAAGGATGAAGGATGAAGAGAAGGATGAAGGATGAAGGATGAAGATTCGATCTTCCTTTTTTCACCCTTCCTCCTTCATCCTTCATCCTTCATCCTTTGCTTCATCCTTCATCCTTTTCTTCATCCTTCATCCTTTCCTGAGTTCCACTCTTTGATCCGCTTCAGCAGGTCTCGGACTTTGTCGGCGGTCGGGCCTTCGGGCGCCAGCTTCAGGTAGGTTTCCATTTCAGGGACCGCCTCCAAAGGGCGATCGAGAAGCAGGAGTACTTGCGCCAGCAGGTAGTAGACTGGAGCGTAGGAAGGGCTTGCGGCTCTCGCTTGCCGAAGATAGTTCTCACACTCGGCGTTCTTCTTCAGCCCCATGCAGGCGCGCCCGAGCTCGTAGTTGATCTGCCAGGCCGGAGTATCCCGTGACCGGGCCTTCAACAGCTCGCGTTCCGCTTCGGCAAAACGGCTCTCGGCATTGTAAATTCGACCGAGGCCGAGCAGGGCATCGGAAAGGCTCGGGTCAATTGCGAGCGCCTTTTCAAAAGCAGCTCGGGCTTCCGCTGATTTCTGCTCGTGAAGCAGCAGAAAGCCTTTGACGGCGTAAGCCTCGGCAAAGGGCGGGTGAAGGCGGAGAGCCTCATCGGCGTGCTTGAGCGCCGCCTCGAACTTGTTCTCTTTCTCCGCTATCAGAGCTTTCCGGTACTCGTCGCGAGCCTTGGGCGGCACGGCTAAAGCCGAGGCTGAGACGACCGGTTCTCCAGGCGGTGTTTCGTCTGTCTTCTTTCCAGGATGCAGCACTATCCGAAGATTTCGGGACACACTGAAGAGGCCTATGTTTTCGTCGAACGTCCGGTACCCCGATGCGGACACCTGCAGGCGGTAGTTGTCTTCGCTCAGCCGTTCAAATGCAAATCGTCCCTCGTCATTTGACAAAGCAGCGCCCTGCCGGCTGTAGCTGGTTGTCGACAATACGACCCGGGCATGCTTGATCGGCAGGTCAGACTCGTCGACGACCGTTCCCGTAATGAAGTACGTGCTGTCCCCCCGCTGACCCACCGCCGGTTCGGCCAGCGCGAGGAGTAGGAAGAGACACCGGATAATCCTCAAACCAATCGGCCGCGACATCCTCCCCCAAGCGTCGCACGAAGGGCCATAGAGCGCAAGGGCGGGGCGCAATACCAGAGCCGGACGCGCACGGACGAACAGGGGCCCTGAGCCGTCCGTGTTGGTCCGGCGTGCGTCCGTGTCGTCCTGGCGCTTACGGTTCGGTCGGCTGGCCACCCGGGGGCGCCACCAGCGTGAACCCCGTCTGGGCGGTCGCGGTTTCGCCGCGGGCGGGGTCTTTGGCTTCGACTCGCAGGATGTAAGGCCCGGGCGGAAGGTTTTCCAGGCTGAAGTAACGGGCGACGGGAAGGTTCGCGACAGGATCGAGCTCGACCGTCCGGCCCCTCAACGGGATCGGGTTGCGGCTTATGGCTCTGCCGGCGAACATCAGGGACACGTGGCATTCGAGGTCACTGTCCTCTTTCCTGGGATAAATTCGAAAAAAGCAAATGAGCGGATCCTGGGGTGTGAACCGACGCTCAGACAATGGGATGATCTCCGAACCTCCGGTGCAGAATGGGCTGGCGACACTGGGCGGGGTACGGAAGGCCTCGCGGGCAAGACAGACGCTGCTCACGGCCAGTCGCCCGTCGGGGGGAGCCAAATACAGGCTACGCTGCTCGACAGCCGTCCTCTGACTGGCCACATCACCGACGAGCAGAAGAATCGAATATCTTCCAGGTTCAAGATGCATGGTCGTCCCGAACCTGGCATTCCGAACTTCAGCGGCGCGCGCGGCGGTGGTGCTGATCTTGGACGGACCCCGAAAGCTGGCGACCACCGTTCCGTCGTCCGTCTGAACCATCCCGAAGGCCTCCAACTCAAGAAAGGCCCGGTCTTCGGATTCGTGCAGCGTAAGGTCCTTCATGGGCAGATCAACGAGCAGGTGGACCTCGTAGTGTCCGTCCTTGTCCAGAAAATGTGAACAATGCGACGAAAGTCGGAATCTCGAATCCCCGGGTCCCGCACTATTGACTTCCCGCAACAGGCGTTTGTAATCGTCTGGCGAGAGGAGCGAGGCAGCCGGAGGAAGCGCCCAGTATCCGGTCCTGGCCCTTACCTGCACCCCCGGTCGCGTCACCTCCACCCTGATAGCCCGGAACTCGCCGTCAAACTTCTTTTCTTGAGGACGATAACTGAGCAGGTAGTGACTCCGGGCGTCGGCGTCGATCCTCTTCAGAGCAGAAAGGAAGTCGTTCGTATGCCGGATCAGGAAGCCGCCCGTGGAGGTCGTGAGATAGCGCAGGGTGCTGTCCTTTTGATCGGTTCCGATCTCCCGCGCCCGGTCAAATTGAGAAATGCCCGCGTAGGCCAGCTTTCTGTCGCCCGGACGCAGCGCGCTCACGTCGTACAACTCCGACTCGGTTTTCGCCTGCTTGTACTGCAGCCCGCCGCCGTCGATGGCATAGACCGCCAGATTGCTGCGGTTTGCCACAGAAATGCTTCGGAAGAAAGCTCGTTCCAGGGTCATCGGCACCGAGAAGCCCTGGGAGAACATAATCAGCGTCTTTCGCCCCGGAATATGCTCGACCCCGCGCGCAATCGTCTCTATGGCGCCGATGATCGGACGGCTCTGTTGCTGGCGGCTGAAGGACAACTGCGCATAGTAGCGGGCCTCGAGCCTCTGGGCCATCAACATATATTGGTTGAGGAACTCGATATACCGGCTCTGCGGACCCCGAGCCTCAGCCGGAGTGTTGGAAACAATTGAGTCAATGGATGAGGCGAGCAACACCGAGCGGTCCTGGGCGCCCTGCGCACTATCCGTCAGGTTTTCCTGGTCAAGGGCATAGACACTCCCGGCCAGGTCCGAATGCTCGAGAGCCCGGATAATCTCCTCCTTGTTCCCGGTAAACTGCTGCAAAAACTTAAGACTCATCCCCACCTGGAAGACGGCCACCAGGTCGCCCGGAACCATCTGCTCCCGGATGTACCGGACGGCTGCGTCGCGCACGTAGCCCTGGTTCAGATACTCGATCGTTGCGTAGTCCAGAAGAAGGATGATCAATCGCGGCGAGTCGGGAACCTCGAGCGGCGCCGCCTGGACGAAACCAGTCGGCGCGGGGCCCCCTCCCCCTTGTCCGGCTGATCGCGAAACCAGCTGGCAAGTGTCCAATTCCTGGGGGTTCCCATCTTCGAAAATCCGGAATTCCTCGGCCTTCAGATCGGTGACATGCTTGTTGCTTTTGTCAGTGACGACGACATCGACCAGGATCGAGTAGTTATCGACCCGAAGGGCAGGCTCTTTTTGCGGCAAGGCGAGGACAACGGCGCAAAGCAGGCCCGAAAGCAGGAAGACCACACGGCACATGGGCAGTTCCTCCAGAAGCGCAGGCGGCCGTGTAGTATAATCCAGGAAACGTCATCTGGGTAGCTTTTACCAAATCTAAATCACGGTCGATGTTCGCTGATCAGTCCGGGGGTCACTCATGAAGATCGCAGCAATCTCCACATTGATTTACGGCTTCCTGGTGCTCGCGGGTGGGGTTTTTGGGTACCTGCAAGCGAAGAGCCTGCCATCCCTTATTGCAGGCGGCGTCTGCGGGGTTATCGTCCTCGTGGCAGGCGGTTACATGTGGGCGGGGAGTATTCCGGCCGCCTACGTCGCCGGAGCAATGGCCCTTTTCCTTGCTCTCTTTTTTGCCTATCGATTTACATCAACCGGGAAAATCATGCCCGGCGGTGTAATGCTGGCCCTGAGCTTTGTGGCGGTCGTGATTCTGGTGTTCGGCGTTTTTAACAGCCTGAGACAATAGAAAGGACCTCAAAGACCTCAAAGGACCTCAAGGACCAAAGGAAAAGCACGCGTTTTGTCCTTGACGTCTCTGAGGTCTTTGAGGTCCTTTCCGAATCACGCCGGGTACACTACCACTCGCCGGTACGGCGGCTTTCCCTTACTTTCCGACGCCAGCCCATGGCTGTACACCAGTTCGTGCTGCAGCCTTCGAACGTAAGAGTTTTGCGGTGAAAGCTCGACGGGCGCCACGTTGCGCTGCACGCGGACAATCGCGTCTTCCGCCTCATGCAGGGCCTCCTCGGCCGATGTTACTTTCCATTCCTCTTCCTGCACGACGCCTGCACCGAAATAGTCGATCAGAAAACTCCTGATCTGGCTGGATGTGTTGCTCTTGATGGTCCGGAAGTCGACGCCATCGTCGAGCGCTTCTTGAAGCTTCTTGGGCTCCCTCTTTCTTTGGGCCTTCAGGCTCAGGACCACGTCGGCATGAATCGGCTGATCGGCCAGGCGAGCAGGCACCCGGAGCTCCCGGATCGACTTGTCCAGCCGGATCCGGCTTACGCCGATCGGGTAGATGCGAGTAACACCAGATCGGCGCCGTCGCCCCGACTCCCGGCTTTTCTCGCCCTGAGACTGTTCTTCTGCGACCTCCGCCCGCTCCATGGGCGGCTCCGGCTTGGCCGGCCGCTCCGGCCCATCGGCTCGTCGAGCGGGCCGCCGGTCCGCAGGCGGTTCGATCTGAAAACTCCCGTCGGCAGCCCGAACCCGGTTCTCGGGCCGCAACGGCGAGCCAGACAGAAACCGATCAACCACGCGGGAAATATCGTGGTACACCGCCAACTGGTTACGATCATGGATTTCCACCAGGATGTCGAAGGTGGGCGGAGCTTTGCGCTCAAGAACGCTCTTTCGTGTCCCGCGCCGCCGGGCTTCCTCATCGGAGAGGGTGACGACCTGGACACCGCCCACCAGATCCGACAGAGTGGGATTTGAAAGCAGGTTATCCAGGTTGATGCCGTGCGCGGTGGCAACCAGTTGGACGCCGCGTTCCGCGATGGTGCGCGCGGCCAGTGCCTCAGCCAGCGTCCCGATTTCATCAATGACGATGACTTCAGGCATGTGATTCTCGACCGCTTCGATCATCACCTGGTGCTGAAGCTCGGGCGCCGGCACCTGCATTCGCCTCGCACTCCCGATGCCGGGATGCGGCACATCCCCGTCGCCGGCGATCTCATTAGAGGTGTCGACGACAATGACTCGCTTGTTGAAATCGTCAGCCAGGACTCGCGCCGCTTCCCTGAGCAGAGTCGTCTTCCCAACGCCCGGAGGTCCAAGCAGGAGAATACTTTTCCCCGTCTCAATCACATCCCGGATGATGTCCACCGTGCCGGTCACCGCCCGTCCGACCCGGCAGGTAAGGCCAATCACCTGCTGCCGACGATTCCGGATCGCGCTTATCCTGTGGAGCGTCCGCTCAATCCCGGCCCGGTTGTCTCCCGTAAAGGACCCCACGCGCTTAACCACGAATTCAAGGTCTTGGGGAGTCACTTCGATGTCGACCAGCCGAACATCCTTCCCGAAGAACCGGGCATCGGCGATCCGGCCGAGATCCATGACGATCTCGACCAGATTCTCCACGTCCGGATCTTTGCGCAGGGCGTCACGCACCCGTTGGGGGAGCACCTCGAGCAACAGGGAGAGGTCGTCCGGCACCTGTTTTTCGGCGCGCCCTTTGCTCTGCCTCGGCTTCTTCGGCTTGACCTGCTCTTCCACCTGGGGATTCAGTTCCTTGCTTTCTTGCATGGTTCGTCGTGCGGGCCTTCTGACTCCTGACTTCTGTTCTTTTTAGGATGCTCTTCCAGATCAAGAGTATCAAGGTCAGAAGACCGAGAGAATTCCCCTGCTTCAGATGCCCCTCAACTGGTCTTCGTCCATGCCGAAATGGTGACCTATTTCGTGGAGGATAGTAGCCCGAATCTGCCGCCGAATCTCGGCTTCGCTTCTGCAAACGGCTTCGATATTGCGTTTGTAGAGGTAAATGAGGTCGGGCATCTGCATGCCCAGGACCGAACGGTCTGTTAGAGGGACTCCGTGATACAGGCCGAGAAGGAGGTCGCGCGGTGAGCGCTGGAACTGGCGCTGGATCTCCGGCGACGGCAATTCTTCGACAACCACCTCGACGTTGTCGAGATATTGCCCGAATTCAGCCGGAAACTCGTCCAGTGCTTCAGCCACCAGCTCGCGGAAGCGCTCCAAGGTGATTCTCATACTTATGCCGGATACTTAGCCGGAGGCTGACAGCTGTCAGCCGTCAGCTTATCTTCACCTTACCAGCGGCAACACCACCGCCCGCACCGACTCTTCGGTGAAATCGAGATCCACGTTGTCGTACAACTCCCAGCGTTCCTCGTGGACGAGCTCGCTCCCGGGCGGGATAACTTGCAGAGGACTGAGCGTTTCCAACTCCAGCATGTCGCCGTTCGTGTAGGCCTCTACCGAAGAATCAAAATCCGGGTAGCGCCGTTCGACAGCGAAAGAAAAGCGCTTTACGAAGAGGCAGGGTTTCAGGTAGTAGGCGGCCCACTCCTCGTCGGAGAGGATCCCGAGCTTGCAGGGATTCCGGCCTTCGAGTTGTCGCATGAGCACGAAGTCTTTGCCGAGCAGCAGCCGCTCGTCACGCAGGTCGGTATACGGCCAGAGGGTGAGACTCCGGTTAGGAAGGAGGTAGTCGGGGTGGTAGCGCGTCGGCAAGGGCACGACCGCAAAGCCTCCCTGCTCCATCACGCTCAGCGCCCAGCCGGCCATCTCAATCGGCCAGACCCCATGGTCTTTGAGTCGATGCACCACGTGGACCTGCGCCCTCGAAGGGGGCATAGTGATCTCGATCATCTTTTGGATTCCCGACCGAGGCTCGACCGGCTGCCTCAGGAAGAGCCCGTCGGCGATCTCTTCGACTTCAATGGAGCGGTTGTCCGTCTCGTAGGTTCGGACTTTCTCCTCCGGCGAGTGCCAGAGGCGATGCCCACCATAGATCTTCCAGCCATCTCCTTCGCACTGACCTGCGGTGTCTGGATAGACGTGGAACAGGTTTTTTTGTCCTTCGAAAGACAGGCTTATAATCCGGGGCCCCACCAAGGCCGTCGCGGTGAACTGGATAAGACCGTTCGATACCCGGTAACAGTCGCGCCAACCCGCGTATGTCGTCTTCTCAATTTTGGTCTGTATCATCTTTCGTCCTCAACAGTCACTCGGAGCCGAGGGGCTTTGCGTCGATCAACTGAAGGATCTCCAGAGACATCGCCTTAAAGCAGTCCCATGAATTCTCTCGGGGCTCGGACGCCTGGCCTTTGTACTCGTTTTCCAGGAACCGGTCGGCGGCCGACCAGACGGTCTGAACCATGCCCTGAAAACGCTCTTTCATTTCCTTCGTGGCGCTCTGACGGAATTTCGCCATGTCCCTCACCTGCAGGACCGCGTTCTTCGAATTCCTCCAGGGACACGTAACCACTTTGAATCCCTTCATGGCGAAATATACGGCCGTCTGGTCCGGGCGCTCATAGTGCCAATCGCAGATCATCACGTCTTTCGGGATCATGTCGATGGCCCGGTGGGTATTGTTGTAGCTCGCCTCCCAGATACCCAGTCCGGTTGTCTTGCCGTCAAGCAGCCGATCACCCCAAATCCAGAGAATTCTGCCTTTCAGCGCCAGGTGATCCCGAATGCTACGGACCTCACCGGCAAACAACTCGGCTTTGTCCCTGCCCGAACAGCGCGGGCACTTGTCGTCACCGATGTAAAAAACTTCGTCCATCCCGGCGTGGAAAGCATCGGCCTCGAAGACATCGCAAATCTCGTCGACCAGGGAAAAAACCACGGCGTGCACCTGAGGATGCAGCGGGCAATAGCTTTTGCAGTACAGGCCGTCAGGATTGGGCCACTGGTGTTTGACCGGCATCTTCACGTGGGGCGTTTCATCGAAGTCGGGGTATACACGCAGAAGATTGTGCAGGGTCTCGGCCCACGACTGGTGCCCCAGCAGGTTGATCTGGGGAATCACCCGGATGCCGTGGTCCCGGCACGCGGCGACAATTCTTTTCGCCTGCTCCTTCGAGAGTGCGTCCGCGTCTCTCAGTTCCGGGTGGCTTTCAAACTGGTAATTGAAATCCACGCGGAGGATGAGCGTGTTCACACGCCGGGGGGCAAGCTCATCATGGATGAAAGCAATGAAAGCATCCAGCGCTTTGGCCTTAGGGGCGGCGATACAGAACCCGCGGACAGGCATGACCTCATCAAGGTTGCCCTGAGCGACCGCGTTCCAACCAAACAGCGTTAGTAGAAGGGCGACAGGAAGACTTGTTCTTGACATCAGCCGGATAGTAGCAGCGGTGCCGAGAGCGGAGCAAGCGCAGAACGGACCCCCTGATTCCGCTCTAAGCTTCACAACGCCAAGCCAGGCGGGGGAAACCGCCCACCCATTTGGTGAGCTAAAGCGTGTTATTCGGCTGGGACTCAGCGGCGGTTGAGTGACTCGCCGTCTTGTGGCGAGTTGTATCGAAACCCCGCGCCTCTGAAACGCCCGGGCCGCAACCGCCGGATCGGCGGGCGCTTCAGAGGCGCGGGGTTTCGATACAAACCGCCACAAAACGGCGAGTCACTCAACCGCCGCTGAGTCCCAGCCCGCCGGACGGGGCGCGCAGCCCGTCCGGCTCTCAGGCGAATCACAACGGCCACAACATCGGCACTAGCAAGAGCAGGATACCCACAGCCGCGGCAGTGAGAGGCAGGCCGACCGTCACGAAATGCCGGAATTTGTATTTGCCCGGGCCAAAGACGATCAGGCAGGAGGGCTCCAAAGGAGTAATGAATGAGAGCGAGGCCGCCAGCGTCACCAGGATCGCGAACGAACGCGGCTCCACTCCCAGTTTTGCGGCCGTGCTGATCGCAACTGGGAGAACAACCAGCGCCGCAGAGGCATTGGACATCGGTTGCGTCAGAGCGATTGTCAGGACAGCAAACCCCAGCATAATCGGGTAGATACCCAACGGGGCAAGCCAACTCACAATCCCGGTCGACGCAAATTCGGCCGCTCCGGTCTTGTCCATGGCAATACCGAACGAAGTCATTCCGCCGATGAGAATCAGGAGCCGCCAGTCGATGAAACCGTACGCTTCTTCGTTCGTGATGCACTTGGTGAGGATCACCACCAGAGCGGCGGCCAGAAACGCCAGCGAAAGCGGGATGATCTCGAGTCCGCCGACCACAACTGCGAGGCCAAGAGCGGCAACCGCGTATATGCCTTTGCGCCGTCGGAAGGGCACATGGTGCATCTCTTCCAGGACCCAGAGGTCGGGGTTGCCGCTCAGAGTGTCAAACTGCTCGATTCTGCCTTGCAGGAGCAGGACGTCTCCCACCTTAAGAGGAATGGTCGCGAGTTTTTCGGCCAGGCTCTGGCCTTTCCTGTAAATCGCGAGGGCGGTGACACCGAAACGGTTCCTGAAGTCCAATTCCTTGATCGTGCTGCCGATCAGCGCCGACTGCGGCATGACAATCGCCTCGACGATCTTGATCGTGCTGGTGATCAGATCCTTGTCACCCAGCTTCACGTCCACCTTGATCTCCACTCCCCGTATCTCTTTGACGAGAAGAAGACTCTGCCGAGGAGCATTGACAATCAGAACGTCCCCCTCTTCAAGCACGGTGTCGGACTCCGCATAAATCTTTTGTTTTCGCCGCATTACTTCGAGAACCGTGATACCTTTTTCACCCAGCCCGGATTCCCGCACGGGTTTTCCGGCCAGCGTCGATCCCGACGTCACAACGATTTCGGACAGATACTCTTTGATCTCATACTCCTCGGTCAGAGTAGCTTCCTTGGGGCTGGGCAGCAGCCGGTGCCCGACGAAGATCATATAGACGATACCCAGAACGCAAGCAGCCAAGCCGACCGGGAGGAATTCGAACAACGAAAATGGCTGCATGCCGGCCCGGGAAAGAAAACCGCTGGCAGCGACGTTGGTGGAGGTCCCGACGAGAGTGCACGTGCCGCCGAGAATAGAAGCAAACGAGAGCGGTATCAGGACCTTGCTCGGACTTACTTTGCTCTTACGGCAAACGGCGAGAACAGCGGGAAGAAAAACGGCCGTTGTCGTCGTGTTGTTCATGAAGGCCGACGTGGCGGAGGTGAGCAACATGACGAACAAGAGAATCCGGTTACGGCTGGTGCCGCCCAGCTTCCAAATGACATCTCCCAAGCCGTCCATCACGCCGGTCTCAAGTAGCGCCCCCGACAGGACGAAGACCGAGGCCAGGATGATGATGATCTCGTTGGCAAAGCCGGAAAATGCGTCTTCAGGCGTGAGGATGCCGGCGACCACCAGGGCGACCAACAGCAGCAGGGTGATAATGTCCACCGAGAGCCATTCGAGAACGAAAAGCACCACGACCGCGAGCAGTGTCGCGAAAACGAAGCCGATTTCCCAAGTCATTCCTTCCAAAGTAAAGAAAATGCGGGCAATAGACAAGAGCGGCAAAAAGGGGGCGAAGGGACAAAGGGGCGGAGGGGCGAAGGGGTAAAGAGGATTCGTCGTCTCTTTTGTCCCTTCTGTCCCTTGTGTCGCTTGTTTCCCTTGTCTCTGCCCTCTAAAATACCCGCCTATGTCAAGAACGATAGGCATTCTCACGGGGGGCGGCGATGTACCGGGGTTGAATCCGTGCATCAAGGCCGTGGCTCTAAGAGCAATTGAACACGGGGATCGGGTCATCGGAATACGGCGAGGATGGGGCGGATTACTGCAGTACAACCCGGATGATCCAGAATCCGCGAGCAGTTGTGTGCTTCCACTTAATCTGGAAGTCGTCCGCACCATCGACCGGAGCGGCGGCACTTTTCTTCACAGCTCGCGCACGAATCCGGCGCAGACGCCGGCTTCCGAAGTCCCGCAGTTCCTGAAAGGCGGGGTTGCGGGGTCCGGGCCGCTCGTCGACCTCACTGCGCACATTCTCAAGGTCCTTGCCTACCTCAAGATCGACGTCCTCGTCCCCATAGGAGGCGGCGAGACCCTGGACTACAGCCTGAGAATGCATCAGGAAGGGATTCCGGTGGTCGCAATTCCCCAGACGATGGACAATGATGTCTTCGGGACCGATTACTGCATCGGCTATTCGACGGCCGTCAGCCGCAGCGTTGAATTCATCACCCAGTTGAGAAGCGCGATAGGATCCCACGAGCGGATCGGTATCGTCGAGCTGTTTGGAAGGAATTCCGGTGAAACCTGCCTGGTCTCCGCGTATCTGTCCGGTGTCGACCGGGCGGTCATCAGTGAGGTTCCCTTCGATCCTGACAGGCTCGCCCGCCTCCTGGCCGACGATCGAAAGAAGAGTCCGAGCCAGTACGCCATCATGACCATTTCCGAAGGTGCCCATATGATCGAGGGAGCCCTCGAAGGACCGGAAGGCGACCCGTACGCCTACCGAAGGGCCTCTGGGATAGGGGCGGTCACGGCCGAGGAGATCAAGCGTCGGACCGGGCTGGGCGTCATTTATCAGCAACTGGCGTACATGATGCGGAGCGGCCCTCCGGATTCGCTCGATCGGATGGTTGCCATCAACTTCGGAACCCTCGCTGTCGACCTGATCCAGGAACGTCAATACGGCCGGCTGGTGGTGCTGAACGAAGGCCGGTACGGGCACGAGACTGTCTGCATCATCTCGCAGGGCGTGAAGAGGGTGGACGTCGAAACCTTCTACGACTCGGCCAACTACCGCCCAAAGGTCGCCGGGGTACTCGGGAAGCCGATGTTTCTGTATTGACGATTTACGATTGACGATTGACGATTTAGCCCGACTGCGAAAGTCGCGTTAGGACTGTCAACCTCAAGCCCGTCAGTTGCCAAAATCGTCAATCGTCAATCTAAATCGTCAATTCCTTACCTACCCGAACCGATTGATCGTGTCGATCAACTGCCGCAATCGACCGTATTGCCTTTGATCGAAGGCGAAAGCAACGCGGGGCAGCTTCATGAGCTTCGGCTCGTCCCGCTCTTCGGGATAGGGGTCGCAGCACTCGAAGTTTCCTTCCACTCTTATGTCCTGAAACTTCTCGTTCAAAAGCTCCAGCAGGCGTGCGTCGGGAGGCTGCTTCAGGCGAAGCACCAGCCTGCGACGGTGGTCGACAAATCTCGAGGAGTGGTAGAGTCGGTAGAAGGTCTTGATCTCGGCGACGGCGGAGTCCACATTGTCGGCAACGCAGAAGAGCGAGCGATCTTCGGGAGAGATAAAGCCTCGCTGGAGCATCTGCCGGTCGATGAAACCGAACCAGTCCTTCCAGTATTGACCTCCGGGCGCATCGAGCATCACGATCGGCTTGATCTCGCTTTTGCCGGTCTGGATCAACGTCAGCGCCTCAAACCCCTCGTCCAGGGTCCCGAATCCTCCGGGCATCAGAACGATCGCTTCGGACTCCTTAACGAAGAAAAGCTTCCGGGTAAAGAAGTATCGGAAATTGATAAGCTTGCGGTCGCCGACCATTGTGGGATTGGGCGCCTGTTCAAAAGGCAGGCGGATGTTCAGCCCGAAACTCTTGGCCTGTCCTGCTCCGAGATGACCAGCCGCCATGATCCCCGGCCCCGCGCCTGTGATCACGAGGTATCCAGCCTCCGCCATTTTCATTCCGAGCTCGCGCCCCGTTTCAAATTCCTTCTGATCGGGAAGCACGCGAGCCGAACCGAATATGCTGACTTTAGGGTAGTCGCGGTAAGGAGCAAAAACCCTGAAAGCATAGCGCAGCTCCTTCATGGTGGTGCGAATGATCTTGGCGTCGCCGCGGTCTGCTCCTTCCTGCGCCATCTTGACCGCAGTGACGAAGACGTCCCGCAGGATGTCCACGTTGCTGTAAGGTGCGAGCTCGGCCAGCAATCCATCGATCAGTCCCGCAAGCTTCTCGTTGTCAATAGCGTAGGCCCGTCGCGACGGCTCGCGTTGAAGGTTTTCTCCATCCCGCATCGAATGCTCCTGTGGTGTCCTATAATGAGGGCGTGCCCGCGAACCTCACCCCAGAATACCTTGACGCTGAAGAGAGATTCAAAAGTGCAGTAACGACAGCTGACAAGATCCAGGCGCTCGAAGAAATGATGAGAACGATCCCCAAGCACAAGGGGACGGAGAAGATGCAGGCAGACCTTAAGCGCCGGATGTCCCAGCTGAAGAAGGAAGCGCTGAAGAAGAAATCGACCCCCGCACAGCGACCATCGTGGTACGTCGAGAGAGAAGGAGCGGGGCAGGTCATCGTGTGCGGCCCTCCCAATTCCGGCAAGTCTCAACTTCTTACGAATCTGACCGAGGTCCCGGCACTTGTCGCTGATTACCCCTTCACGACTCGAAGCCCTCAACCAGCAATGATGCGTTTCGAGGATATTCAGATTCAGATGGTCGACACCCCGCCCCTGGCGCGGGAGATACTCGAACCCTGGCAGCTCGCCCAAATCAAGCAGGCGGATGCCGCGTTGCTCGTGTTCGATGTCAACGACCCTCAGTTGCTCGAACAGACCGAGTACGTCCTGCAGCTGTTCTCGGAAAAGAAGATTCCCCTGGACACCCAGTCGAGGCCCAAGGTGATCGTCCTGGGAAACAAGACCGACACGCCGTCGGGGCGCGACAATTTTCAAGTGTGGGCCGAACTGTACCAGGAGCGCTTTCGACCGCTCCCATTCTCAGCCGTCAACCCGTCCGACATCGCCCGATTGAGGGCGGACGTTTTCGGGCTCCTGGAGATTGTCCGGGTTTACACGAAGGCCCCCGGCAAGAAGGTCCAGGACAATCCAACGCCCTTCGTGTTGAAGAAGGGCGCCACGGTCATGGACGCCGCCCAGGCGGTTCACAAGGACCTGGCTGCCAACCTCCGTTTCGCCCGGCTCTGGCGCGAAGGCAGCTACGACGGCCTGATGGTCGAAAGGACGCACCAACTGCAGGACCGCGATCTGATCGAGATTCACGCGTGACCGCTGGGGTTTATCCACGAATTACACGGCGCGGCGTAGCCGCAACTAAAAACCTGCCCGATGAAGAAGAAAGACAGAATGTCGAATATCGAATATCGAATATCGAATGTCGAAGTGAGGAAGGAATGATCATTGGATCTTCCGTTTCGCCGTCTTGATGCTGGAGACGAATATAGAGATTAGCTGGTTGTTTTCGTCGATGACAGCGTTCAGATGAGAGGCTTCCCTTCCTTCGACATTCGCCGAG
>RPQK01000022.1 GCA_003819755.1 Acidobacteriota bacterium
GCGGTTTTATGTGCCCGGGAACCCGTGGGTGTCGGGGAAAAGGGACCAGAAGAAGCTGAACGAATTGAACGACCTGAAGGACCGGAAGGACCTGAAAGACTGGAAGGATTTGGAGTAGAGACGGTCCCTGAAGTCTTTCAGGTCGTTCGGGTCCTTCAGGTCGTTCAGTTCGTCAAGGTCCTCCCGACCTTACCGAATCAGGCCCTCCTGGCCGTAGTAAAAAACCCCCGCTACCGCTCCTGTGAGGAGCGTCGCCAACGTTGCCGCCCAGAGCGACCGCCAGCTGAGCGCGGCCAGGTCGTCGCGCCGCGACGGAACCAGGGCTGAGGTGCCGCCGACAAAAATCGCAACGGACGCCACATGCGTGAAACCGCACAGGGCGTAGCTCAAGACCATCAGACCCCGCGGCGACAATCGGCCTGACGCGGCCATTTGAGCGAGATCCTGATACGCGATCACTTCAGTCACGATCCAGCGCTCCCCGATCAGCGTAGCGGCTGAGGACCATTCCGCCGGGGAAAGACCCAGGCAGAGAATCAGGGGGTAAGCGAGCACCTGCAGCAGCGAGCGGAGGGTCCAGCGAACATCTGCGGCAAAAAGCCTCGCTCCCAGCCACGAGCTCGCCCCGCCCAGGAGAAGATCGACCAGCGCGACCAGGCCGAGCATTCCGATCAGAAGGGCCCCGATTCCGACTCCCAGCTTAACCCCTTCATTTGCTCCCCAGATAATGCTGCCCATCCAATGCCGGGTTTCGGTGTAGGTTTTCGAAGCCGGAACCTGACCCATGGTCACCGGGGTTCGGTCCTCGGGCACCGTTATCTTGGACATAATGACGGCAGCGGGGATGGAAAGAACCGAGGCGGAGATCAGATGCCCGGCGATATACGGAAACGTCGGCTGAAGGAGAGTCACGTAGAGAGCGAGCACTGTGCTCGCTATGCTGGCCAGCCCGGCGGTCAGAACCATCATCAGCTCGGAACGGGTCATATCGGCTAGAAACGGCCTCACTACCAACGCCGACTCCACCCCGAGAAACGCGTTGCTCGCGGTCGAAAGGGCCTCCGCCCCGCTCAGTCGAAAACTGCGATGCACGACGATCGCCGTCCAGCGGACCACCAGGGGAAGGAATCCTATGTGGTACAACCAGGAAGTCACGACGGAGAAGAAGATGACAGCAGGCAGGACCTGAAAAGCGAGAATGGGCCCGAGGCTTCGCTCTCCCGTGGAATCAGCCAGGGGTCCGAACAAGAAGCGCGCGCCCTCGGCCGACGCGGCCATGGTCAGATCCACCCCCTTGTTAAGCGCCAGCAAGACCGTCCGAAAGGCAGGTAACCAAAAGATGATCGAGCCGAGCAGCGCGAGCGCCAGGCACCCGGCGGCAATCGTTTGCCACGGGACCATTTTGCGGTTCGATGAAGTGAGCCAGGCCAGGAACAGCAGGACCACGCAGCCTGCGAGCGAATACAAATTGAGCAGGGTCATTCCGCCTCCATGAAAGACGGTCCTTTGTAGATCAGAAGGGGGTATGCGCGCAAGCGGGGAGGTTGTGGGGCCCACCCTGGGAGTGCAGTCGGGACGCCCAAACCAGCCGCGGTGAACGGGGCTTTTATTGTGGCCGGACTCTCCAGAGTCCGGCAGCCGGGCTGGGAGCCCGGCGAAAACGATGGTTGCAGCTCGGCCGGTTCAGGCCGACCCCGGGGGTCGGCTGCCGGACTCTGGAGAGTCCGGCCACGATAAAGGCCCCAACCGCCGCGGCTGGTTGCACCGACTTCGCAAAAAAGTAAATGGCATCGGGCGGGACACCTGCGCTCCCTGGGTGAGTCAGCTTACCGACCAGCCGGCGCCCCCAGCCTTGCCAGTGCTTTTTCGGCGCTCTCTTTAGCGGAGACGTTGTACTGGACGTCGACGAGTTCTCCGGTTTCGTCGATCACGAAGTGGCTCCGGATCACTCCCCGGTACTTCATTCCCAACATGCTCTTCTCGCCCCACGCCCCGTAGGTCTCGGCGATCTGGTGATCTTGATCGACCAGCAGAGGGAAAGGCAGTCCGTACTTCGTCTTGAACCTGGTATGCGACTTCGAACCGTCCGGGCTGACGCCAAGAACGATCGCGTTCTGCCCGTCCACCTCCGGGTAAGCATCGCGGAAGCTGCACGCCTGCGTGGTACAACCCGGAGTGTTGTCTTTGGGGTAGAAGTAAAGAACGACTTTTCGGCCGCGGAAGTCCGACAAGCGGACGGTTGTCCCCTCGTCCGTTACTGCCGTGAAGTCCGGCGCCTGATCACCCGCTTTGAGTTTTTCCATAGCACCAAATATGACGGAAGCGGCCGCCAGGATTCCACTCCCGCCCAAACTTGACTTCGCTTGCCCGATTCGGCAACATCGAGTTTAAGGATAGTTAAACCAGCTTTATTCCACAGAAGGGGGAGGCGTGGAACCGAACTGGAATCGGCTAGACGAGCACGTCAAATTCTACCTGCCCGTCGTGGTTGCGGTCGCTCTCGTTTCAATCCTCATAACCGGCCTCATAACGGCGCCAGTTCGCCGAGTCAAAGGCTACTCGCCGGTTCAACCCGTCAGTTTCTCTCACCAACTGCACGCCGGGCAGATGCGAATCGATTGCCGGCATTGTCATCTGGGGGTCGAAGTCTCACGCCACGCGACGGTCCCGACGACGGCTATCTGCATGAACTGCCACAAGGCCGCGGCGACAGACAAACCCGGAGTGATACGTCTGCGAGAGGCGGCCGCGCGCGGTGAGACCCTCCTCTGGAAACGGGTGCACAAACTTCCCGATTTCGTTTACTTCGCGCACCTGGTCCATGTGCAGGCGGGCATCCGTTGTGACAACTGCCACGGCGATGTCCGGCGGATGGACGTCATGACCCAGGTCTCCACCCTCTCGATGGGAGCGTGCCTGGGCTGTCACCGCCAAGCGCATGAGCGGGTGCCTGGATCTCAGGCCAACTTGACCGGACCGGAGAACTGCAGCGCATGTCACCGATAGGACCAAAAGACTTAAGAACGAGGACGAAAGGTCAACAAACCGAAAACGGGCAGTGCGTGGACGGCGGCGAGCGGCCGGCGGCAAGCTATTGGAGGTCGCTCGAGGATCTCAGCCGCACTCCCGGAAATGAAGCCCTGCGCGCCATGCTCGCTGACGCGATCGCCATCCCGCCCGACCCCAATCTTAACCGCCGCCGGTTCCTCGCCGTAATGGCCGCCTCGCTGTCTGCCGCCGGCGTCGGTTGCGGCCGATTCGAGGATCGCGGAACGATCGCCGGGTCCGCGGCACTCGCCGAGGGTGATATCCCGGGGACGCCTCGATACTATGCTTCCACTCTGGTCCACTATCCTGGGTGCTTCCCGGTGATCGCCACTGTCAGGGACGGACGAGTTGTAAAGCTGGAAGGCAACTCCGAGCATCCGGCAAGCATGGGGGCCCTCGGTGCCTTCGGGCAGGCAAGCACACTCGACCTTTACGATCCCGACCGGCTGCGCGCTCCCCTTCTCAACGGGAAGGATGTCAGCTGGGAGGAAGCCGACCAATTGGTGAGGAACCACATCGAGTCAAGCTCGCGGGCGGGCAAATTCACCGTGCTCGTGACCGGGCCCGTGGTCTCCCCCACGGCTCATTCTTTGTTGCGGCTCTTTACTTCGGCCTACCCGAAGACGATCCATCGGATTCTTGCCACGCTCCACGACGGAGAAAGGTCAGGAGGGCGCCAATTGGCCTTCGGGACCCCCGGCGCCGGCACTATTCGCTGGGATCTGGCTGATGTCATTCTCAGTGTTGACTGCGACTTCCTGGGCAGCCAGGGCCAGCCCGGTGATGAGAGGGCGTTTTCGGCACGGAGACGGCCAGAAGCTGGCGCCCCTGTTAATCGCCTTTGGGCGGTGGAAGCCGGCCTGACTTTGACCGGGTCAAATGCCGATCATCGCTTTCCGTTAAGGCCCGTCCTGCAGCCCGCCTTCCTCGCTTGGTTGCTCGGAGAGGTGGTGCTGCGAAGGAAGGTCGGTCCTCTTGCCGCGGACGGGGCACTAACTGGATTGCTGCGTGCGGCTCTGCAGGGTATCGCACCTTCCGACTTCGGGATGCAGCCGAAGGCAACCGCCGCTCTGATCGATGACCTGGTCAAGAGCCAGGGGCGCAGCGCGATCATCGCCGGTCCACAGTTGCCGACCTCATGCCACGTACTCGTGGCAGCCTTGAATGTGACGCTTGGCAACGAAGGAACGACCGTTCTACCCGTCTTGACCCGACCTGGGACCGACGCCTCCACGCTCCAGGAGTGGGCTGAAGCGGCCGAGTTGATGAACCGGGACAGGGTCGGAGTTCTGATCGCCCTCGATGCCAACCCTGTCTACTCTCTGCCGGAGTTCGACATTGCGCATGGCCTTACCAAAGTGCCTTTTGTGGTGAGCTCTTCCCTGCTCCGTGATGAAACGGCAAGCGCTGCCCACCTGGTTCTCCCCGCCGCGCATGACCTTGAGTCGTGGGGGGACTGCGACGCTCACCCGAACCTCCTTTCCATCCAGCAACCCGCAATGAGACCCGTGTCCCCGGTTCGCCAAAGCGAGGAGTCGTTGCTGTCCTGGTTGGGGAAGGACGAACGGCCGACCCCAAATTACCGGGAATACCTCAAGCTAAGGTGGACCAACGAGGTCTATCCGCCGAGCGGAGCAGCGGCCGATTTCGTTCGGTTTTGGGAAGCCGCTCTGCACGACGGGTTTGTAGACATCAAGACCGAAGCGCTTCCGTCCTCGACGCTCTCGATACCGGAAGTCCTCGATGCCGTTGGCCGATCTACAAGAAAACCAGATCACGGCTTTGATCTGGTCCTGTGCCCCAGTCCCCGCCTCCATGACGGTCGATTCGCCAACAACGGATGGCTGCAGGAACTGCCCCATCCAGTCACCACCCAGGCCTGGGGAAACGCCGCGGTCGTGGGGCCGGCTACTGCGGCCGCGCTGGATTGCCGCGAAGGGCAGACCATCAGGATCAAGGCCGGGGGTGCCAGCCTTGATCTCCCGATCCTGGTTGGACCTGGGGTAGCAGACAAGACTGTTCTTGTGGATCTGGGGTACGGACGGCGAGCGGGAGGCTCGGTCGGTACCCACGTCGGCTTCGACGCTGGCCGGCTGCGCAGCCCGAAAGGCGGGGTATCAGCCTGGCTTTACACGGGCGTCCGTCTCGTCGCGGTCCGCAATCGTGAACCGATCATCCGGGTTCAACAACACGACATGGCTGAGGGCCGGGCCTTTATCAAGGAAGCGACGGCGCACGGCACTCTCCTCTCGGTGGCGACGACGGAGCACCCGCACCCGCCCGAGTCCAACTGGGAATACAACGGGCACAAGTGGGGTCTGGTCATCGATCTTTCCGCCTGTACCGGATGCGGCGCCTGCACGATCGCCTGTGTGGCGGAGAACAACATTCCCGTGGTTGGTCCCGAACAGGTCGCGAAGGGCCGCGAGATGCACTGGATTCGCATTGACCGCTATTTCTCCGGGCCGGTCGCCAACCCCGCGGTGGCATATCAGCCGATGATGTGCCAGCAGTGCGACTGTGCCCCCTGCGAGAAGGTCTGCCCGGTTGCCGCCACAGTCCACAGTCCCGAGGGGTTGGACGAGATGGTCTACAACCGTTGCGTCGGGACACGATACTGCGCCAACAATTGCCCCTACAAAGTGCGCCGCTTCAACTACCTCGACTATCACCAGGAGGTGAAGTCGCCCAAGGAGCTGGTTTTCAACCCGGAAGTGACGGTTCGAAGCCGCGGGGTCATGGAGAAATGCACGTTCTGCGTACAACGGATCGCAGCCGGTAAGCAGGCCGCTCGGGCGGCTGGGCGCAAACTGGCGGACGGCGATATACGCACGGCCTGCCAACAGGCCTGCCCCACCGGCGCAATCGTCTTTGGTGATCTGAACGACCCGGAAAGCCGGGTCCACAAGCTGGCCGGGAGCGAGCGCGGTTATCGTGCTCTTGAAGAGCTGGGAATTGGACCTGCTGTCAGGTACCTGGCCAGGATACGTAACCCGCATTCAGGTTTGAAGATATGAACCACGTCAGCACGCGCAGTGAGGAACAATTCAAGCACTTCGACCAGGCGACTTTCGCTCAGGTGGACGACGATATTGCTGCGCCGATGTCACGGATTCCCGGACGGAACTGGTGGATCGCCCTGGCTTGCAGCGGCTCCCTGATGCTCCTCGGAATGAGCCTCATAGCCTACACGGTCCGCACCGGGATAGGCGTCTGGGGTAACAACAGCCCCGTCTTCTGGGCTTTCGACATCGTCAACTTCGTCTTCTGGATAGGAATCGGGCACGCCGGAACTCTCATCTCGGCCATCCTCTTCCTCTTCCGCCAGCCTTGGCGAAACGCCATTGCCCGGTTTGCGGAAGCGATGACGATTTTTGCCGTAATGACCGCAGCCATGTTCCCGCTGATTCACATGGGACGCCCCTGGCTGGCGCACTGGGTGTTTCCCTACCCGAACGACATGTCGATCTGGGTTAATTTCCGTTCACCGCTCGTTTGGGATGTGTTTGCCATCTCCACGTACTTCACGGTTTCGCTTCTGTTCTGGTACATCGGACTGATCCCCGACCTGGCAGCCATGCGGGAACGGGCGGCGACGAAGGTCCACCGCGTGGTCTACTCGGTCCTTAGTTGGGGTTGGACCGGCTTGAACCGCCACTGGCGCCATTACGAAAGGGCTTACCTGATTCTTGCGGGCCTTTCGACCCCGCTGGTGGTTTCGGTTCATACGATCGTGAGCTTCGATTTTGCCACCAGCGTCATACCCGGCTGGCATACGACGATCCTGCCGCCGTACTTCGTGGCCGGCGCCGTTTTCTCCGGGTTTGCGATGGTCCTGACAGTGCTCATTCTGCTTCGCCGGATCTTCCACCTCGAGCACCTGATCACGTTGAACCATCTCGATCACATGAACAAAGTCGTGCTGGCCACCGGGCTGATGGTCGGGTACGCCTACGGAATCGAGATCTTCACGGCCTGGTACAGTCAGGAACAGGCCGAGATGGCCATGATCGTCAACCGGATCACCGGGCCGTACTGGTGGGCGTTTCTTCTGATGTTCAGTTGCAATGTTCTCGTTCCGCAGGCTCATTGGTCGCGCCGGGCCCGTCGTTCCATTCCGATCATGTTTGCTGTTTCCATACTGGTGAACATCGGAATGTGGTTCGAGCGGTTCGTCATAATCGTCACCTCTCTTCATCGGGACTATCTGCCCGGCAGCTGGGGCATGTATATGCCGACACTGGTCGATCTCGGAATCCTGGCAGGGAGTTTCGGAATGTTCTTCACCCTCGTTTTGCTGTTCGTCCGAACTCTGCCGGTCATTTCCATGACGGAGGTCAAAGCCACGTTGCCCGGCGCGCAGATCGGCCAGAAGCTGCCGGTGCCCGCACGCTTGCCGAAGGTGGAGGAAGTCAATGTCTGAGCATTCAAAGGACCCCAAGGACCTCAAGGACCTCAAGGACAGGAAGCGAGAGGTCTTATTGTCCTTGAGGTCCTTGAGGTCCTTGGGGTCCTTCGGGGAACTTGATTACTCCAAGAACAAGGAGGTTCATGTCTGAACAGGAACGGTTCGAAATCGTCGGTGCGATGGCGCTGTACGGGAATCCCGACGAGTTGGCCGAAGGAATATTGAAGGCCCGGGAAGGTGGTTTTACCCGGCTGGATACTGTTACTCCGTATCCGGTTCATGGAATCGATCGGCTTCTCGGGAACGGCCCGTCGCGACTCGGCTATATGGCCGCCGCCGCGGGACTCACCGCAACAGTTGTCGCTAAAACCGCCCAGTGGTGGGTCAGCGCGGTCGACTACCCTTTGAATATTGGCGGCAACCCGCTTTTTGCTCTGCCCGCCTTCGTCCCCGTGACTTTCGAGCTGATGGTGTTGTTCGCGTCACTCACAACGGTCATCGGCATGCTCGCGGTTTTCAACGGGCTTCCAAGCTACGGGAACGCCCTCCTGAAGTCCCGTTTCATCCGGGATCTGACCTGCAATCGCTATGCGCTGGTGATTGACGCCAGGGACCCGAAGTTTCACGCCGACCGGATAGAGGCGGATCTTTCGGGACCCGCGGTGCAGGCAGTCGAATTGCTCAGGCGCGAAAGGCCGAGCGTCTTCTACAAAGAGCGAGTCCTCTCCGTCTCGTTCCTCGTTCTCATCCTAGGTGTCGCCATCTTCGCCTCGGCAGCAACACGCCTCGCCTTCCGGTACGGCGGCGAAATCGCGCCCTACAACTTCATGAAACATCAGACCAGGCTGGCAGCCCAACAGCCTGCGCGCGTCGGAACCGCCACTCAGTCGGTGGTGCTGGCCGCCCCGGAGGGAACGATAGCGCGCGGATTCCTCCCCT
The DNA here is from genome assembly GCA_003819755.1 of Acidobacteriota bacterium. Lineage (GTDB taxonomy): Bacteria > Acidobacteriota > UBA6911 > RPQK01 > RPQK01 > RPQK01. The sequence goes on from RPQK01000022.1 coordinate 8,396, forward strand.
ACCCCTACCCGGGCCGACCCGAGGAGGCCGGGGCAAACCTCGTCAACACGTTGCCCGTCACTGCCGCAACGCTCGGCCGGGGCCGCGATCGATACACCGTCTTTTGCCAGCCCTGCCATGGACGGCTGGCAGATGGACGTGGAACTCTGACCGCCGCCTTTCCGAAGGCGCCAACTCTGCATTCAAAGAAAGTCCGCGAATGGGGCGATGGTCGGATCTACGCGACTCTGACGGAGGGACAGAACCTGATGCCGAGCTGGGAGTCCCAGGTGTCCAGGGACGATCGCTGGCTGATCATTCACTATCTACGGGTCCTACAAAGATCCCAAAACGCCTCGGAGCAGGATTTGCCATGAAGCAAGCACCGCTCAGCCGACATCAAAGACAGCACTCTGCCTCATTTCAGCCCAGGTGGTCCACTGTCTGGGTGGCGGGCGCGGTCGCTACTGCCCTGCTCGCTGCCTCCGTCTTGTCGGACGCAACACGATTTCTGACCGATTCCCTGGTCCTGTTCATTTTCATTCTGACCCTGGGCTTGGGTTCCCTTTTCCTGGTGACTCTCGAACACACGGTCAATGCGACGTGGAGCATACCGTTTAGACGCATATCGGAGAACCTCGCCACACTTATCCCGGTCAGTCTGGTCCTGTCGCTTCCGGTACTGATCGGATTGGGACGTCTGTACGAGTGGACCCACTCGGAGCTGGTGGCCTCTGATCCAATCCTCGCAGGGAAATCCGCTTATCTGAACATCCCTTTCTTCCTGGTTCGCTTTGCGCTTTTCTTTTGCGTCTGGATGGCGGGTTATCGGATGCTGGTGGGCAGGTCACGCCGCCAGGACCGGGAGCTTCAACCCAACTTCACCGAGCAGCTGTCAAAATTCAGCCCGGTTTTCATGATTCTGCTCGTCATTACCATCACTTTCGCCGCATTTGACTGGGTGATGAGCCTGGTTCCGCATTGGTACAGCTCAATCTTCGGCATTTACCTCCTCGCCAGCTGCATGGTCGCCGGCGTCGCTCTGACAACCTTCGTTTCGGTCCAGGTGAAGATGAAGGGAGCGCTGCCGCCCGAGGTCGGTCCTGATCACTTCTATAATCTCGGAGGGCTCCTGTTCGCCTTCAACACCGTCTGGGCGTACATCGCTTTTGCGCAGTTCCTGCTTATCTGGTACGGAAATCTGCCGCAGGAGACAATCTGGTATGCGATGCGGACGGGGAATGGATGGTGGGCTGTCTCCTGGCTGTTGATCATCTCCCACTTTATTGTCCCGTTTGTCGCCCTGCTGCCGCGGTCGGCGAAGACCAACCTGAAGAGGCTACGCTGGGTTTCAGCCTGGGTACTGGCTGCGCACGGATTGGACATTTACTGGCTGATCGCCCCCAGCGTCCGCACCACCAGCGCTCCGTTCGGCTGGCAGGAACTTTGGCTCCCGTTCGCCGCCACGGCCATTGGTGTGATGACCTGGCGGTGGGTTGCCCGGCAAGCGGCTTTGATCCCTGTCAGTGACCCGAGACTCGAGTCGGCACTGCATTTTCACCTGTGAGCGAACACATGGAAATAAAGCCTGAACTGCCGACCGATCCGAGATGGAAACCTGAACGCACCGTTCTCGTTCTCGCCGTCGTCGTTCAGTTCCTGCTAATAGGGTCGGCCATCTGGTACAGCGAGACATCGGCGGTAGTTCCGCCGGCGACGCCCGCGAAACTGGTTTCCGAGATCATCGTCCCGGAGGACCTGGTATTTGCCGATACGGACGTCGGCGCCAAGAAGGGCAAACAGCTTCCACCGGTGGATGTCCGCCTGGCCGCGACCCAAACACCCAAGCAGCTGGAAGAAGGGTCGCGCCTTTTCAAGGAGAACTGTGTTTCCTGCCATGGTTCAGCCGGCCGGGGCGATGGGCCGGCGGGCCAGAGCCTCCAACCCAGGCCCCGGGATCTCACGCAGCTGGGAGGCTGGAAGCAAGGGACGCGGCTCTCGGACGGGTTCCGCACCGTCACTCTGGGGTTGACCGGCACTAAAATGCCCGCCTTTGACTACCTGCGTCATGAGCAGAGATTTGCCATCGCTCACTTCGTGCTTTCCTTGGCGGCCGGGCACCCGGCCGATACGGATGCCAGCCTGGCCGCTCTTGATAAAGACTTCTCGCTCTCCCAAGGGTCTCGGGAACCGAGCATTATCCCGGTTTCAGCGGCAGTCGACCGAGTGTTGGCCGAGGAAAGCTCGCGACCTAAGGCTCAGGAAGCCGCAATCGAGGACCCAGCGGCCGAGAGCCTTATCAGAAGCGTGATGGAGGACGATGGGGAAGCGCGGCTGTACAGACTCCTGAGTGCCGACGACTCCTGGCGGCTGGACGCCGGGCGGTTGAAGACTCTCGGCTGCATGGATCCTGCAGCCGCCGGCCTGAAGCCCCGGGTGCGGCGCCTGGCGGATGCGGAGTGGCAGACGCTCCATGTTTATTTGCAGAATCGATATGCGGCCCCGGGAGCAGTTACAGAACCGCGTGCGACGAATTACCTGAAAGACCTGAAGGACCGTAAGGACCCGAAGGACAACAAGAGAAGCTTTTTACAGTCCTTCGAGTCCTTCCAGTCTTTCAGGTCCTTGACGTTTGCGCCCTGGCGACCAACTGCAGGACAACATTATGGACTTTCCGATTTTCCAGGCGGATTTCTTCGGAAACAGGCTGCTGATCGCACTTATCGCGATCGTCCATGTCATCATCAACCACTCGTTCGCCGTGGGGATGATGCCGCTCCTCACCCTGATGGAATGGTGGAGCCACCGGACCGGGCGTGAGGACTGGGACAGGCTTCTCTATAAGATCCTGGCGGTCGCCTTTATCGTTACTACTTCACTCGGGGCTCTTACCGGAGTCGGGATCTGGTTCTCGACTTCGGTCGTCAACCCAGCGGCCATCGGTAGTCTCCTACGCGTTTTCTACTGGGCCTGGTTCTCGGAATGGATCGTTTTCGTTTGTGAGGTTGTCCTGATCGTCATCTACTTCCTGACGTGGAAGAAAATGACCGGGCCTCGCAAAACGGCACACATAAGGATCGGCATCACCCTCTCCGTGATGTCGTGGCTCACGATGGCCATCATCACGGCGGTTCTTGGGTTCATGATGAACCCCGGGGCCTGGCCTCAGCAGCAGGATCTGCTCGCCGGTTTCAACAATCCTGCCTATGTTCCCCAGCTCTTGTTCCGGACCGCGGCGGCCATGGCGATGGCCGGGTCGCTCGCTCTGGCGCTGGGTGCCTTCTTCACCTCCCCCCGGACGGCGCTGAGAAAAGAGAGCGTCCGAACGTTCGCCGGCTGGACACTCTTCTGGATAGTTCCGATGACGATCTGGTCACTGGTTTACTACCAGGCAATCCCGGCGGAGATGGCGGTTAACCTGCCCGTGGCCTTCGGCACCCAAGCGTGGGCTAATCAGTACGATCTCCTCATCAAACTCACCCTTGCAGTAGGCCTGATTGGCGTCGGCCTCAACCTCTGGGCGCTCATCAAACCAGCGCGCACCTGGGCGTTTGTCTGGATAGTACCCTTCTTGTGCATCTGCCTCCTGGTAAGCCAGTTTGAACGAACCCGCCAATTCATCCGCAAGCCGTACGTTCTGGCTTACTACATGTATTCCAACGGAGCTCGGGTCCAGGAGGCTCCGTACCTGGCCAAAACCGGATTGCTCGCGAACTCGGCCTGGGCGGCGAATCGAACGATAACGGCCGACAACCGCGTCCAGGCGGGGCGGGACGTCTTTCTGCTCGCCTGCAGCCGCTGCCATACCCTGAATGGGTCGAATTCGATCACCCGGAATCTGTCCCGCCTTTATCCCGGCCAGACATGGAAACCCGAAGCGATCGACAGCTACGTTCGCAGTATCCATGGAGCGCGACCTTATATGCCTCCTTTTCCGGGGACGGCGGCGGAAAGGGCGGCACTCGCCGCTTATCTCGCCAAACTCCAGACGACCTCGGACCAGATCCCGAGTAACGCTTCCATTTCGAGGAACTGAAAATGGATCCTATTGTCCCGAAAGACATGCTGCTGCCGCTGCCTGCGCCGGTCTGGCTGCTGGTTGCCCTGTTACTCGTCTCTTTCGCGGTGCACATCCTGTTCGTCAACCTCATGGTCGGAAGCTCGCTGCTCGTAATGTGGACCGAGATCAAGGGCCTCAAGAAAAAGGATTGGGACAAGGTCAGCCACCAGATCGCCGAGACAATAACGGTCAACAAATCACTGGCTGTCGTGTTCGGAGTGGCGCCGCTGCTGACAATCAGTGTCTTGTACACCGCCCAGTTCTATTCCTCCAGCACCTTACTCGGTCATTCCTGGCTGATGGTCATCCCCCTTGTGATCCTCGCCTTCCTCTTTACTTACGCGCACAAGTACTCCTGGAACCACCTGCAGCACAGCAAGGGAGTTCACCTGACCCTGGTCGGTATTGCCTGCGCCCTGTTTCTGTCAATCCCCTTCATCTTTCTTTCGAACATCAACCTGATGCTCTACCCGGAGCACTGGGCCAGAGTACATTCGTTCTGGGATGCCCTGTGGTTGCCAAACGTCCTGCCCCGCTATATCCACTTCCTGATGGCAGCGCTTGCTCTGACCGGACTCTTCTTTGTCTACTATTTCGGAAGGAAGCCCGAGAAACAGGATTTCGGCAGCCTGAAGTCGAGCGAGGTGGTTCGAGTCTTCTACGGCGTCGCCCTTGCGGCAACGGGGGCTCAGATCCTTTTCGGGCTCCTGGTCTTCTTTACCCTGCCGTCTCACGTGATTTCCCTCCGATTTTTAGCGATCCTGTGCCTCGTTCTGACCCTTGTGCCCTTTGCCCTCTGGTGGTTGTGGCGCGAAGTGCGGGCCGACCAGCCGGGCGCCCGCTTTTGGCCCATCGTCCTCCTGCTGGGCGGGGTGGTTGCGCTCATGATCTGGGCCAGGCACGAGGTGCGGGAAAACGCCGTCAGCCCCCATAGAGCGCTGGTCGCCGCGAAGACGTCGGAGTATCGCACGCGGATGACGGAAACACAGGACTACATCCTTATGCCGGGAGGCCTGGGCGGAACGCCGGCCAGTCCCGGAAGCCTGGTGTTTACCCGCCGATGTGCCAGTTGCCACTCCTTTGATCGGCGTCTGGTAGGGCCGGCGCTTAACGAGGCTATAGCCTCATACCGGGGAAATCCGCAGGGGCTGATGACCTGGATCGTGAAACCCGGCCGCAAGCGGCCCGACTACCCAGCAATGCCCGCTCAGGAAATGCCCCGCGACGAACTGCAGCAACTGGTTGAGTTCGTGCTGCAAACGACGGGGTAGGACAGCGCGAAGGGACAGAAGGGACAGAAGGGACTCAAGGGACTCAGAGAGACATCGCGCTGGGTTTTGTCCCTTGTGTCCCTTGTGTCCCTTCTGTCGCTTGTGCCGCTTGATGGGAAGAAAAGCTAAAAGGTGGGCAATAAAGGTTCAAAGGTTCCGAAGGCGGAACCTTTGAACCCCTTGAATCTCGAGATCTTTCTAGTGAGGAATCTGGAATCGAATCAGTCTCTTAACCATTTCCTTCTTGTTAATGCGATTACTTCTCTTGTAGGTGCGCAACCACATTCGAAGTTCTTCGGAGTTCATCTGCAGGATCTCGCACACCCAGTGGAAGCTCCCGGGGTAGGATTCATCTGCAAAAAACCAATCCATTGCATCTCTGCGCCACAAGGCCCACTCTTTGTTCGATGACTTTCTGGGTGCGATCACATCCCTAAAAGCCTGAAGCAATATGGCCAGTGCGAGATTGCGCACCGAGGAATCAGACTTCTTGGTCTGCGGGTACAGACCATCACTCACGAGTCGGCCGTTTCTAAGCCCGTCATCTTTTTTGATGGAATATACGAGGTTCGCGTCCACTTTCTACCTCCTGTCGATCCCGGATTCTCTTGTTTTCAACCTCAATCCGGTTCCGATATTAAGTGACCGGGGCAATTTGCAGATATCGGCTAAAAACGCTTTGTTGTGTCAGACGATACCTGCAATTCCGTAAGACTTGTCCTACACATTTAGCCGACCGTCAAGTACTCAAGAGGCACGGTTGCCGGCTTGGATAAGCGTTGCAGTGTCTCGCCGATACGTTCCGGCTTTCCCCAATCGCTCCATTCCACGTCGCCCATTGGGAGAACGACGGTGGCCTGGGGACAGCGCTGTAGGATGGCACGAGAAAAATTGCCGCGAGGCACTCCCTGATAAGTCTCGAGCATTGCCAAGGCTTCCTGTTCAACGAAACCTGGTTCGTCTGAAATGCCCGATTCCGTCGCCCAGAATTTGCGCATCTTCTCAAAGCGAGAAGCGACCTGTGGCAAATAAGCGTGAGCGAGATTCCGTAAGAGTGGAAGGCGGGCTCCAATGATCATCGTGTTCCAGAGAAAGCCACGGGCGAAGCAGTCGATGGCCTCCATGGTGGAGGGCTTCTCGCGGAAGCTGATCACCTCATGGGCAACCTGGCGGGAGCTCCAGCTCCAGGACGAAGCGCTGACTCCCGGTTCGATCCAGCCGAACTCGGTCTCGGGACGGTCCGGGTAAGCGCCGAGGAGGACCAGTCGACCTGTCAGGCGTTCGGCGAGTAAGGCGGCCCGATCGACGTGTTGCAGGAAACGTTTCTCCGGCGATATAAAATGATCCGAAGGAAATATCAGGGCGGTGGCGTCCTGTTCATGCGCCTCTACGTAGGCCATCCCGAGGAGAATCCCGGGGGCGGTATCGAGGTTTACCGGCTGCTCAATAACTTTGCCTGGCATGGTCGAAGTATCGACAAACGCTCGGTGACCACGTCCGATGACGGTGACTACACGGTCGGCTCCCACAAGCTGAACCGCCCGATCCAGTGTGTGTTCGAGCATTGTGCGGGAACCCACGAACGTGCAGTATTGCTTAGGCCGGTGGGCACCCAGCCAACGCTCGGTCATGGCACGGAGACGTTCCCCTTCGCCGCCGGATAACACAATCACCCATCTTTTCTTGCCTTTGGGGCCGCTTTCTCCCTGTTCCATCGCTCTCCTCCTTGACACACCTCTCCCTGGCACGCAAAACTCCATCCGCGCGCAGGGCGTCAGGCCTGTTCGGAACTGCAACTTCGGCTGCCTTGAGAGGGCCGCTGAGTCTTTAAGAGCGGGGCTGCCGGTGCTGAACTGCGCGACTAGTGTCGGATTTTGGCATAAAGGAGAATATCGTCCATCAGCTGTTTTTTTTGTAGGACAAGGGGAAGTACCGTGTAGGAACGGAAGGAGGTGAGAAGCCTCGCCAGGCGGGATAGACTACTCGACCAAGCCCTGCTTGATCGCGTAGCGGATCAGCTCGGCGTTGTTCTGCATCTTCATTTTTTCGAGGATTCGCGTCCGATATGTGCTGATCGTTTTGACGCTCAGTGCCAGGCGCTCCGCAATCTCGGTGACCGTCTTCCCCGACGCGATCATGCACAGGACCTGGTACTCGCGGTCGGACAGGTTCTCATGCAGGGCTTCTTTGAAATCGATCTCGAGGTCGAAGGCGAGTTTCTCCGCCACGGACGGACTAATGTACTTGCGGCCCCGAATGACACGACGGATCGCATTGACCAACTGTTCGGGAGCACTATCCTTAGTGAGGTAACCGGCAGCGCCCGCCTTCAAAACCCGGACGGCGTACTGGTCTTCGGAGTGCATGCTGAGCACCAGGACAGGGAGCTTCGGTTTTTCGCCCTTTAGCTGTCGAAGCACGTCCAGGCCCCCACGGCCCGGCATCGATATATCGAGCAGGACGACATCCCAATGGCCGTTCTGGACCTTCTCCAGGACCTCCTGTCCATTGCTGGCCTCACCCGCAACTACCAAGTCCGCGGTTTCAGCGATGATCCGCTTCAACCCTTCCCGAACGACCGCATGGTCATCAGCCACCAGAATCTTAATCATGAGCCTTGCCGACCCATAGTATACGGTTTTTCCTTATTTCAAGTAAAAGAAGAAAGATCGGACGGAATCTGACACGTCTCGCCGTCCAGTTATCATCAACCGACGTTGTACGGCGCCGCAGGCGAGTTGAGACCAAGGAGACCAAGAGAGGGCCAGGAGGGTCGGCTGGCTCATGCAAGGCGCAGCTGGGTTGAAGGAGCCTCACTCTCGGCGTTACCGGCCGGGTGGCCCCAATCGCTCCAACTAAGGTTAGCGAGGGGGAGAAGCGTGATCCACTCGGGTGCGAGCTGGAGGACCCTTCGAGAGAAATTCGTGGTTTCCAGCCCTCGATAAACATCCCGCAAGGCCAGGCCTTCGAGATCGCGGCTGGCGTTGCCGCTCTTGACTAACTTCAGCAGGTCGAGCAGGTTCTCGAAGCGCTTAATCATCCCCGGAAACAATTCCTGCCCGATCGCCCACATGGTGCGGGCCTTCACCGCCATGATCATGGTGTTCCAGAAGAAGCCACGCCGGAAAAAGGACTCGGCTTCCTGTGTCCCCGGCTTCTCATAGAACCTCTTGACAGATCTTGCTCCAAAGCTGGCATAGAGATCCAAGACCGGGCCAGGCTCCACCCAGCCCAAATCGGCTTGCGGACGGGTAGGTGCTGCAGCCAGGATAACGAGCCGGTTCGGCATCAGCTCGGCGAGGTATCCGGCGCGCTCCACTTGGGGGACAACTTGAGCATCAGGCAAAACGAGGTGATCGCAAGGCAGAATCAGCACGGTCGCGTTTGGGTCCTGCGCCAGCACGTAAGCCAGCGGCAGAAACAGGCTCGCCCCGGTTCCGCGGTCCGCAGGCTCTTCCAGGATACGACCCGGAAGCTGGGCGACAGGATCGATGTGAGCGCCGTGCCCATTTCCGATTACGGTGAAGATTCTCTCCGGTGGCACCAGGCAAGTCGCGCGTTTGACGGTCTGCTCGATGAGGCCCTGCCCCCCCTCGGAAGGGTAGTAGTGATGGGGCCGTTCGCGGTCGAAGACCCGGAGGGCAAGCCGCCGCACTTTTCGGCCTTCGGCACCCGACACTATTACCGCCCACCACGGGCGCTCCCGGCCTCCCTGTTCAGACGGCATCACGAACTCCACAGACCTGGAGGGGCGTCAGGCCCCTCCCTCACCTCTAAACCGGCACCTTGAAGACAGATCCCGGCTGAGCCCTAACCACTATTGCCTGAAATATGGAGGAAAAGCGCATCGGGTGATATCGGGAATACACTCTTTCTACTGTCAGATGGCCCGCCCCTCGTCCCTCCGCATTCCTCCTACATGATTGAAACGGGCGTTTGTGATAGCTTGGATTGCTTATGGAATTGATCGGCACGCTGATAGATCTCGTTCTGCACATCGACAAGCATCTGGACGTTTTGATTCAAGGCTATGGTCTCTGGGTCTACCTGATTCTCTTCCTTATAGTCTTTTGCGAAACCGGCCTCGTCGTTACTCCGTTCCTGCCCGGCGATTCGCTGCTTTTCGCGGCCGGGGCTTTTGCCGCACGGGGCTCCCTCGAGTTGTTCTGGATGTTTGCCCTTCTCGTTGCGGCCGCGATCCTCGGCGACACGGTTAACTACTGGGTCGGCCAATTAGCAGGTCCTAAAGTTTTTCAGAGCGAAAAATCCCGCCTTCTAAACAAGAAACATCTGCTGCGCACGCACGAGTTCTATGAGCGCCATGGGGGGAAAACCATAATCATTGCTCGATTCATCCCCATTATCCGAACGTTTGCACCCTTCGTGGCGGGAATCGGGCAAATGACCTACTCCTACTTCCTGTCGTACAACGTGATCGGCGGCCTTGCCTGGGTGTCAATTTTCCTCTTCGGTGGCTTCTTCTTCGGGAATCTCGACGTCGTCCGCCGGAACTTCTCGCTCGTCATTTTCGCCATCATCATCCTCTCGGTCATGCCCGCAGTTATCGAGTATCTGCGACAGAAAAAGAGCCTGCGTGTAGCGAATGACTGAAGCAGAAGGCACGAAATTGACGATTACAGGCTGACAGGCTGACAGACCTGACAAACTGACAAACTGACAGACTGACAAACTGACAGACTGACACCCGTTGACGATTGACGATTTGGAAGAGGCGCTCGCGTGACCCCGCGTCCCCGCTTTTTAATCGTCAATCGTCAACGGGCAGCAGTTTGTCAGCCTGGCAGTTTGTCAGTTTGTCAGTCTGTCAGTTTGTCAGTCTGTCAGTTTGTCAGTCTGTCAGTTTGTCAGTTTGTCAGTTTGTCAGTCTGTCAGTTTGTCAGTTTGTCAGTTTGTCAGTTTGTCAGTCTGTCAGTTTGTCAGCGCCCTGCTCCCTACGTCCGGAAGAAGATGAACCAGATCAGGGCGAACACGGGGACCAGAATCGGGATCGAAAATTTCACGATGTACCCGAAGAAACTGGGACACTTCACTTTTGCCTGTTCGGCTATCGATTTCACCATGAAGTTCGGGCCATTGCCGATATAGGTGCAGGCCCCGAAGAAAACTGCTGCGACCGAGATGGCAAGGACGTAGTTCCAAGTCTCGGGCGTTATCGGGAGCGCGTCCGGCTTCAAGGGATTCGGAAGACTGGCAGCTCCAGCGGTGGCGTAGCCGAGCATGGCGTGGACATGATTGGCGTTGTCGACGCTCGCCCCATGCAGTCCGAAAGCCGCGCTGAGGAAATTCAGGTAGGTGGGCGCATTGTCGAGAAAGCTCGAGAGAGCCCCGGTCGCCCAGTAATAGTGCCCGGGGGTAACCAGTCCCAGCACACGAGCGTTCAGCTCCAGCCAGTCGAGCGCCGGCACCATGGTGGCAAATATTCCGGCGAACAGGATGGCGACCTCTTTAATAGGCAGAAAGTTGAAATTGTTGCTGCGATGGACCTCGCGGGTGGTCGTGAAATAGGAAGCAAACGCGGCGCTCGCCATGATCACTTCTCGAAGCATTAACGGGTGCTCGATGAATACCGCGCCCAGGATCACCGCCAGGAAGAAAGCGTTATGGAGGCCGGTTACTTCCGTCTTGTCTTGCGCCTCCGCCCCGACTTGCTGTCGGTGACGCAGTTTCCTGAAATGATAAAGGTCGATCGCATAGAACGTGACCAGCACCAGACTGAGAGCGACCAGCCAGGGCAACCAGGCCCGGCCCAGAATCCAAAAGAAGGGGATCCCCTTCAAGTACCCGAGGAACAAGGGAGGATCGCCAATCGGCGTGAGCGCCCCTCCCATGTTGCTGACGATAAAGATGAAGAAGACCACGTGATAGGGCCGGATTCGAAACCGGTTGAGTCGCAGGTAGGGTCGAATCGCCAGCATTGACGCCCCGGTCGTACCCAGAACATTCGAGGCCAGGGCTGCCACCGCCAGGAGTCGGACGTTCTCCCATGGCGTTTCACGTCCCTTCATTCTGACGTGGATCCCGCCCGCCACGACGAACAACGAGCCAATCAGGCAGATAAAGCTGACGTACTCGTAGAACGTGAGGGCCATGCGGGGGGGATTGGGCAGCATCAGCATGTAGTAGATGACAACCAGTGCCCCCAGACTGAAAGCGACGAACGCGTAGTTCTCTTCCCACCAATGCCTGTTGATGAAAGGCATGACGGCAATCGACAACAAAAGCAGAACGAAAGGAAGGATCCACCACGGAGAAACCGGCTTGATGTCAACTTCGTGGAGCTTCTCCCCCAGGATATTGAAAACGGTGAAAGCAACAAGGCAGAGCGCGACAAAAGCTATCAGACTCGTCCGGAAACCTCTCCTCATAGGCCGGGTCATCCTTTCAACCGCGATGTCAGGGACACAAGGGACACAAGGGACGGTCAGACTGACAAACTGACAAACTGACAGACTGACAGACTTACAACTAACCGCGTGCCGTTCTGGCGGTCAGGTTGGTCAGTTGTCCGTTTGTCAGTTTGTCAGTTTGTCAGTCTGTCAGTTTGTCAGTGTTGTCAGTTTGTCAGTTTGTCAGTTTGTCAGTTTGTCAGCTGGTAACCCCTGAGTCTCCAAACTAGATCTTAACTCCAATATTCTCATCAAAAAGCCAACACAACCAATCCCGCCGCGGCGGCGATTCCCAGAGGGAGAAGGATCTTCGAGAAGAGCCGCCAGCCAGCGAACAGCCAGGTGATGCCGGCCTTGAAGAGCGTGTTGACGACCAGCGCAAGCACGATCATCTCCGTCCCCTGGTCCGCCGAGACTCTTCCCGCCTTGACAAGCTGCGCGGTGGAGACTGTGATGGCGTCGACATCGGCCAGACCTGAGAACCCGGCGATCAGGTAAAGTTCTCGATCTCCCCAATACTCTTTGGCCGCCGCGCTAAGCAGCAGCACCCCCGAATAGATCACCCCGAAGGCCAGTGCGGTCTTCAACTCGGTCGGATTCCTCGGCTGGCCGCCCGTCTCGCCGGCACTCCGACTCGTTTCCGCACGACCCACACGCCGCCACATGAACACCGCGAGAAGCGCCGGAAAAATGCCCATCAAGCCGAGGGGGACTAGAGCCACGGAAAGAAAGTCAACATCAATCAGTCCGATGAGGGCGAGCACTCGGCCAAAAACAACCGCCGAGGCCATGACGATAACAACAGCAAAAGCAGCGGGGACATCAGCGGAGCGGACCGCTAACCGGGAATAGCTCACGGTGGTTGCCGTGCTTGAAACCACTCCTCCCAGGATCCCGCCAGTCAGCGCGCCGGCTCGCGGGCCGAGGAAGCGGTAAATCAGGTAGCCGGACAGGCTGATTCCCACAATGAGTACCACCATCAACCAGGCGGTAAAGGGATTGAAAACAGCCAGTGGCCCGTAGTTCCGGTTAGGGAGGATGGGGAGGACGACAAAGGTGACGAGCACAAACTGCATGATCGCCTTGACGTCTGTGCGGTCCAGGCGAGAAGCAATATCGTGAAGCTCAGGTTTCAGGTGAAGCAGGATGGCAACCACGCCGGCAACCGCTATCCCGACCGGCAGGGGGCCGATGACCAGGTAAGCCCCGACCGCGTACATCAGGATCAGGGCCACTTCGGTCGTAACACCCGGATCGGATTTGCCGTTCCGCATTGCCATCAGATTACCCAGAATGGCCAGTACCAGGATGCTGGCAAAACCGAGGGCCGGAATCCAAGGGCCGTAAGTGAGCCCGAGCAGGCCGCACAGCGTGCCGAACATGGTTATCAAGGGGAAAGTACGAAATCCGGCCAGACGCGCATGGGTGACTTCGCGCTGCAGCCCGACCAGCAGTCCCAGGACCAGTGAGATGCCGAGTATCTGGAACTGCGCCATTGGCTCCATAGGAACGAATACTTATACTACTTCCGAGGGGTTAAGCGACGTGTTTTTTGCGTTTACCCGTTCACCGTTCACCGTTCAGCGTTCAGCGTTCAGCGTTCGCCGTTTTCAGGTTCACGGTGCCTGGTTTACCCGAACGGAGACGGGGAACGGTAGAACGGTGAACGGTCTTTTTTGCGTTTACCCGTTCACCGTTCAGCGTTCGCCGTTTTCAGGTTCATGGTGCCTGGTTTACCCGAACGGAGGCGGTGAACGGTAGAACGGTGAACGGTGAACGGTCTTTTTTGCGTTTACCCGTTCACCGTTCAGCGTTCAGCGTTCGCCGTTTTCAGGTTCATGGTGCCTGGTTTACCCGAACGGAGACGTGGAGCGGTAGAACGGTGAACGGTGAACGGTGAACGGTGAACGGTGAACCCATAGATATGAAAACGCTTATTCTGCTCCGCCACGCCAAGTCAGACTGGTCTTCCGAGTATTCAGCCGACCATGATCGCCCGCTTGCTGCGAGGGGCAAGCAGGCAGCGAAGCTCATGGGTCGTTACCTGCGGAAAATCGGCGAAATACCGGACAGCGTCGCGACCTCCTCGGCGGTCCGAGCGCGGAGGACTGCGGAACTGGCCGTCAAAGCCGGGAAGTGGAAATGCAAGGTTCGAGTGGCGGACAGCCTGTATGCCTGTTCCCCGGCCGCCATGCTGAGCGAAATCCAGGCGGAACCAGATGCGACCAACATCCTGGTGATTGTCGGTCACGAGCCCACCTGTTCGGAAACGATCGGACGACTGGCCGGCGAGTTGAGAGTGCACTTCTCCACGGCCGCAATGGCCCGGCTCGATCTTCCGATCGAACGCTGGGCCGACGCGGATTTCGGCCACGCCCAGCTCATCTGGCTGGTGACGCCCGCACTGCTGAAGGGGATAGTGAAGGAGTGATGAAGACCGAAGCACCGGCGCGCTTAACTTCCGTGGTCCTGATCGAATATGCTATGTAGATCGATGACGGGATGGCCATGCTCAGACTGAGAATAACTTGCCTGCTGATAGCAATCTGCCTGTCGGCCGGAGCTTGCGCCCCGAAGAAAGCCACCGTCCCGACACCAGCCGCGTCGATGCCGTTTGAAACCGCGGAGAAGAACTACCTCGCAGGTAACTACACGGCCGCCATTGAGGCCTACGAACAGTATCTGCAGCAAACCGACGACGGACGGAACCGGCAGACAGCGCTTTTTCGTCTGGCCGTAAGCTATGCCCTCAGAAATGGATCTCCGGCCGACTTGGCCCAAGCCAGGTCGCTGTTCGACCGCTTGATTCGCGAATATCCCACCACCCAGCTGGCGGATCAGGCCAAGCTCCTGTCGAGCTCGGTGCAACTCGTCAGGGATCTCGAAGCCGGCCGGCGGCAGAACGAGGAACAACTTCAGAGACTGTCAGGCCAGGTTGCACAGATACTCGCGCGGGTGGACGAACTGGAAAAGCGCCAGGAAGCCGAAAGGAACGATCCTCTACGTCAGGCTGCTCTGCTTCAAAGGCAGGGGAAAGCCAAGGAAGCCGCCCAAGCGTATCAAGCCTACCTGTCCACTCCAGATGCCCCAAATCGGGACGAGGCGGCGTTTCGCTTGGCACTGCTCCACCTGACCTCTGAAACCGGGGTCAGGGACAGCCGGCAGGCCCTCAGCCTGCTCGAGCGAATCCCAAGAGATTGGCCGGACAGTACTTATGCCTCTCAAGCCCGCCACTTGATCTCCGTTCACCGCGAAGTGGCTCGACTTCGGTCCCAGGTCGAGACTCAACAGGCCGAGCTCAAACAGTTGAATGAGGCCCTCGATGCGCTCAAGGCGATAGACCTGAAGCGGCGGTAAGCCGCTGACGGCTGACAGCTGACAAGCTGACCGGTGGCCGGTGACCGCGGACCGGTGGTCGCTGTCTTGCCCGCAGGCGTTTTTTCCACCCCGAAGGGGTCGCGTAGCAAAGGGTTGGTCGCGTCTTTTGCGACCTACCCTGGGTGGGTCGGTTAGGAAGCGACGATACGCCAACCCTGAAGGGGTTGCGTATCAAGCCTGGAACGCAACCCCTTCAGGGTTGGAATCTTGCCCACACCACATTCCACCCAGGGTAGGGCTGCCCTTTACCCATAAGTCGGGGCGGAACCGACGTCCTCACCGAGTTGGGCGGCATGCCTTCAGGTCCGTAGGACCGGCACGTCTATAGAAACCGGACCGCGAAGCGACCCAGGTCCGTAGGACTGACACGTGTGTAGTCGAGCCCGCGAAACACGTGTCAGTCCTACGGACCTGGGTCGCTTTGCGGTCCGGTTTCTATAGACGTGCCGGTCCTACGGACCTGAAGAC
>RPQK01000023.1 GCA_003819755.1 Acidobacteriota bacterium
CGTCTCCAGCATCAAGACGGCGAAACGGAAGATCCAATGATCATTTCTTCCTCACTTCGACATTCGACATTCGATATTCGATATTCGACATTCTGTCTTTCTTCTTCATCGGGCAGGCTTTTGTTGCGGCTACGCCGCGCCGTGTAATTCGTGGATAAAAAAACGCTCCTGCGCCTGCGCCTCCCCGCAGCCGGACTCCTGTAGTAAGATAGCGCCTTGTGAACTCCGGGCCTGCCAATCCACAATCTGGTCGCCTGTACCTGGTGGACGGGATGTCGCACATCTACCGGGCGTACTACGCGATCCAGGGGCTGCGTACCAAGAAGGGATTGCCGACCAATGCCGTCTATGGCTTCACCAACATGCTTCGGAAGCTGATCAAAGAAGAGCAGCCGGAGTTTCTCGGCGTGGCCATTGACCTTACCGGCCCGACCGTTCGACACGAGCAGTATGAGGGCTACAAGGCGACCCGACGCCCGATGCCCGACGACCTCGCCTCCCAAATCCCTTACGTGCTGAAAGTTTGCCAAGCCTTGTGCGTCCCTATTCTGTCGTACCCCCGGTACGAGGCCGACGATGTCATCGGGACGTTGGCTCGGAAGGCGGCCGAGTGTGCCTTGGACGTGGTTGTGGTGACGATAGACAAGGACATGTTCCAGCTGGTCAACGACCGAATCTCGATCCTGGATACGCGCACGATGCTGCGGCTGGATCGTAAGGGCGTGGAGGAGAAGTTCGGCGTTCCGCCCGAAAAAGTCGTTGATGTCCTGAGTCTTGTTGGAGACAGCTCGGACAACATTGTGGGCGCCCCGGGCATCGGAGACAAAGGAGCCAAGCAGCTGATCCAGGAGTACGGATCTCTCGAAAACCTGCTCCAGCACCGGGACGAGGTGACTCGTAAGACTTACCGGGAGAGCCTCCAGCAGAATGAGACTCTGATCCGACAGAGCAGGGATCTGGTCACAATCTGCGCTGACCTGCCCCTCGAGCTGGATCTTGAGAAGCTGAGAAAATGCGACCCAAATCAGGAAGTCGCGCGGGAACTGTTTGCCGAGCTCGAGTTCATGAACCTGCTTGACGAGCTTCTCCCCGCCGTTGAGCCGGCCGCGAGACAATATGCCGTGCTCGAAACAGCTCAGCAGATCCTCGACCTCGGTCGCGATTTGCAGGGGAAGGCCGCGTCGGTTGCAGTGACTTTTGCGGAAGGCAGCCACCAGGCCGAAGGGCTCGAGGGTGTCGCCGTCGGCGCCGGCAACGGTAAGGCCTGGTTGATTCCTCGGCAATTACTCGAAAACCAGCCTGCCCTGGTTGGGAAACTCCTGCTCGAGCCGGCGCATGTCGCGATTCACGATCTTAAGCCCTTCTACGGGCTCCTGTGCCGTTTCTCCTGGAAACTCCCCCCGGATATCCGCGACACCATGTTGATGGCGTATCTGCTGTCGCCCAATCAGTCGAACTTTGCACTAGACCGACTGGCGATGGAGTACCTGGGCAGCAAGGCGAGCGGCCCCGCCGAAGGAGAGGCGCCAACCCTCTTTGGCGAGGCACTGGCCAACGCTACTTGTGAAAAGGCCGATCTGACGTGGGAGTTGTTCAACAAACTCCAGCCTCAGCTGGTCGAGAAGAAGCTCGAACCTCTGCTGCGCGACGTGGAAATGCCCCTGGTCGAAGTCCTGGCAGCCATGGAAAAACAGGGAGTCAGGGTCGACTGCGAGTTTCTGCGCCAGATGTCGCAGGAGATGGAGGCGGAAGTCAACGCCTTGACCAACCGGATTTTCGAGCTCGCTGGAGAGAGCTTCAACATCAATTCACCTCGGCAGCTGGCCGTCATCCTCTTTGAGAAAATGAAGCTGCCGCAGCCGAAGAAGACCCGGAAAGCGGGGCACTACGCGACGGGCTTCGAGGTGCTGGAGCAGTTGGCCGCCAGTTATGATCTTCCCCGCCTGATCCTCGAGTATCGAGAGTTGACTAAACTCAAGGGTACCTATCTGGATGCCTTGCCCCGGCTGGTCAATCCGAAAACGGGCCGGATACACACGTCGTACAACCAGATGGTTGCGTCCACCGGGCGGCTCTCCTCCAGCAACCCGAATCTTCAGAACATCCCGATCAAGAGCGAAGTCGGCCGCAAGATCCGGCGAGCCTTCATTCCCGAAGGCGGCTTCCGTATTCTTGCCGCCGACTACTCGCAGATCGAACTGCGCGTCATGGCCCATCTGTCTCAGGACCCGGTCCTTTTGGACTCCTTTCGGAGAGACGAAGACATCCATGAACGGACCGCGCGGGAAGTGTTTGGGATGAACGCCGTGATGAACCCCAAGGAGTTCAGGCGGCATGCCAAAGTCATCAACTATGGGATCATGTATGGCTTGAGCGCCTTTGGCTTGGCCCAGAATCTGAAGATCGACCGTCACGAGGCGCAGAAGTACATCGACGACTACTTCAAGAAGTATGAGGGAGTAAAGAAGTGGATTGACCTGACGCTCGCCGACGCCCGGCAGACCGGCTACGTGTCGACGCTCTTCGGTCGGATCAGGCAGATCCCTGAATTGCTCAGCAGCAACTGGGGTCTCAGAGGTTTCGGGGAGCGAACGGCCGTCAACGCCCCGATCCAGGGGACGGCGGCTGACCTGATCAAGAAGGCGATGGTGGTCGCCTATCGCGAGATGAAGGACCTCAAGCTTCGAAGTCGCCTGATCATGCAGGTGCATGATGAACTGGTTTTCGAGGTTCCCGAGGAGGAGTTAGAATTGATGAGTCGCCTGGTCACGGAGAGAATGGAGGGCGCTGCCGAATTGAGTGTGCCGCTCAGAGTCGACCTGGCGATCGGGTCGTCCTGGCTAGAAGCGAAGTGAGTTGCCGGCTACCGGTTGCCAGATACCGGTTTCCGGTTGCACAACTCGCTTTTCTTTTGGAACAAAGTGCTTTTTGGATCGTTATTTAATACGTAAACTCGATAAGCCGGTCACTGGCAACTGGAAACCGGCAACGGGTAACCGGTCGGGCAGGTTTTATGGCTGAAACTGTGGCGTACGCTGGCGGGGTGGCGGGGTTTAGAGACAACGCGCTGGTGACAGCGTACCTGGAAGGCAACGACGAGGCCTTTCGGGTTCTCGTTTCCCGGTATCAGGGAAAACTGGTTAATTACATCAACACGCTGGTCCACGACTATGACCTGGCGGTTGACCTGGCTCAGGAAACCTTTATTCGGGTCTTCCGTTACGCGGATCGGTATAAGGGAGACTACCAGTTTTCGACCTGGATTTACCGGATTGCGACCAACCTGGCAATAGACGAACTGCGTCGGCGCGAGCGCAAAGGCCTCTTTTCCCTTCGCCACATGATCGGGCTGTTCCAGAAGGATGGCAAACCGCTGGCAATCCCGGATGTCCGTCCAACCCCGGAACGGACGCTCGACGGGAAGGAAAGGCTTGAAAAGCTGCAGGGCGCGGTTGATTCGCTGCCCCAGAAGTATCGGGTTCCGTTCCTTCTGAAAGAAGTTGAAGACTTGTCGTACGAGGAGATCTGCCGAGTCCTCCAGATTTCGATGGGAACTGTGAAATCGAGGATTCATCGGGCCAAGATGCTCTTGCGTGAGAAATTAGCTGGAATCCTATGAAGTGCAGGAAAGTCAGACGTATATTGACCGAACAGATGCAGTCAGCGGACTCGCCGGAGGTGCTGGAGCACCTGGAGAGCTGTGACGACTGCCGCGCCTTGCATCAGGATCTTCTCAGTCTCAAGCAGCTGAGCGGAGAGCTCAAAGGGCAGATGGATCTTCCCCCCTTCTTCACCGAGCGAGTCTGCTCGCAAACCACACCCACAACGCGACCTGTCTACTGGAAATTTGCCGCTGCTCTCGCAGGTCTTGTTTTCCTTGCTATCGGCATCGTCAACTTCGTTAGTGTCTCGAGTGAGACGGATGCTTCGGCAGCCGCAAGTGCTCCGGTCGGAAAGGAGCGGATTTACAGAATCGACGCCAGCGACCTGGCCGTAACGGCCTCGGGAATTCAACGCCAGGGTCAGGTTTTCTCTCTGGACGGTAAGGAGTGGGAGGAGATTACTCCCGGTGACCATCTGACTTTTCAGCCGGACGTGCGTATCGCGGGGGTTGATCACAAAACTTCGCCGCCCAGCTACGTATTCGAATTGCCCGCCACTATCGAAGTACGCCAGACACAGGCAGAGAACGAGTTCTACCTCCAGAACGTGAGCCATTAGTTGGCGAGGAATTTGATGACAGGGCGGTACCTCCGAACGATTGCCAATCTGGCAGCTCTCATGCCGGCTTTGCTGCCGGTGTCTTTTGCTGCACCCGACATCAGGCCCGATTCTTTCGTCAAGGTCCTTGTCAGTTCTCAAGTCGGCGTCTTTGACGAAAGCTCGATGCTTCAAATCATCCAGCTTCAGCAGCTCACGCCTTTTCCGGGCTTGGTAATCGACGACCAGGGTCATGTCGTCTCGTTTGTCGGCATGCGGTGGGCGGAGTTAAGTTCACCTGACGTTCGGATCATAATCGAGACGTCGGAGGGCGAGAGGCACCGGGCGGAGGTCGTCGGGGTTGATCAGCGGATCTCCCTCGCGATCCTGGCTGCCGGTATCAAGCGCAATTCCTTCGCGAGCTTTGCGCCGTTTCCGCAGAAAGGCCAGGTGCGTTTCTTTAGCCTTGGCACGCAGCATTGGAGGACATCGGCTCCCTTCCTGTTGAAGACGGAGAAGAACCGGCTGGCGCCGAAGCGCGACGTGCAGGTGGGGGGTTTGGGAAGGTCCCACCAGGGCTGGGCCAACAGCGTCATCCTCAACAAGGAAGACAAGGTCGTCGGCATCGTCACCGGAACCCGACCCTATCCCTACAGCAAAACGGTGGAATTGTGCGAGATCTTGCCGGCCGACGTGATTCGCGAATCGGCGGCTCAAGTTCTTCAAACGCGATCTGATATTCGCGAGGGCTGGTTGGGCGTCTACTACAGGGACGAGGCCACTGGCCGACCAGCGGTCATCTCGAAGATCGCGCGCGGAGGCCCAGCCGAAAAAGCGGGCTTGCGACCGGGCGACACCATCGTCGCGGTGAAGGACCAGCCCATCGAGAACTGGCAGCGTCTGACCGAAGCAATCAAATGGGTAGGCGCCGGCAACCAGTTGCCTCTTACCGTTAAGCGCAACGACAATCTGGAGAAGCTCTCCGTCCGTCTTTCGCATCGTCAGGATGCTCTGCCTCGGCTCCAGTGGATGATCCGAACCGAACAACGGTGGTCTGCAACAGGTGCCCCCAGGGTCCCGCGGATAACCCGAGTCTTGCCCCCGCTGTCGTTTCTGGGATTCGAAGTCGACCCGCTTTCGGCTCAGTTGGCGGAGTTCTTCAATTGCCCGGACGGACAGGGCCTGCTGGTCAGGCAGGTGACACCCGACGGTGTGGCTCAGAAGGCGGGTCTACGCGCTGGAGATGTTCTGATCCGGGTCAACGATGTCTCCGTGACATCACCGGCGGATCTGCACCGTTTCCTGGGCACGCAGTCGGAGCTTAACATTCAGTTCGTTCGTGACCGGCAGGTACGAAAGATCAGACTGCAGCTGCCGTAGGCAATCTCAAAAGACCTCAAAGACCTCAAAGACCTCAAAGACTTCGAGGACCTCAAGGACCTCAAGGACCTCAAGGACCAGAAGGAGTCTCGTCCTTGTGGTCCTTGGGGTCCTTGGGGTCTTTTTTGATTGTAACCCTCTCCCTTGACCGCGCCCCCCTCAAACCCGGACAATAGCTCGTTTGGGCTATGAAGTACATTTCGGTTCGTGGGGCACGCCAGCATAATCTGAGGAATCTCGACCTCGACATTCCTCGGAATCGGCTCGTCATCGTTACCGGATTGAGCGGGTCCGGCAAATCGAGTCTGGCCTTCGATACGCTATATGCCGAGGGGCAGAGAAGATATATCGAATCCCTCTCTGCCTATGCCCGGCAGTTCCTCCAGCAGATGGAGAGGCCGGACGTCGATTCAATTGACGGACTCTCGCCGGCGGTTTCTATTGAGCAGAAAACGACGAGCCGGAACGCTCGCTCTACGGTTGGAACCATCACGGAAGTCTACGACTACCTTCGCCTCTTGTTTTCGAGCATCGGAACCCCCCACTGCCCGCAGTGCAATCGCCCGATCAGCCGGCAGTCACTGGATCAAATCGTCAGCCGCATCCTGAATATGCCGGCCGACTCGCGAGTGATGATCCTGGCGCCAATAGTGCGGGAAAGGAAAGGGGAATTTAAGAAACTCTTCGAAAAGTACCAGAAGGAAGGGTTCGTGCGGGCTCGGGTCGACGGGGAGTCGATCTACCTTGAGAATCCTCCCGATCTCGACAAGCGACGAAACCACAGCGTCGACATTATGGTCGACCGGCTTCTGCTCAAGAAAGACGTGCGGAGCCGTATTGAGACATCTGTCCGGCAATCCCTGGATATGTCCAAGGGCCTGGTGACCGTTTCTGTAGTGAACGGGAGTGAGTTCACTTTCTCGGAGAAAATGGCTTGCGTGGAGTGTGGCGTGGACATACCTGTCCTCGAGCCGAGAAGCTTCTCGTTCAACAGCCGCTTCGGCGCCTGCCCGGCCTGCGAGGGTCTCGGCTGCGAGCTGGAAGTCAACCTGAATCGCCTGATAGGTACCCCGGAAATGCCGGTCGCCAGCGCAGAGCTGGTGATGGGGGGCAAGGAACTGCTCAACTTGTTTCGTGAAACGGCTCGAGCCTTGCTGAGCCACCTGAACATCGACCCGGAAACGCCCACCGGTTCGCTGCCGGAAGAAGTTCGCCATGGCTTGCTCAGAGGAGTCGACCGACCGCTGCAATACCGCTACGGGGACTTCGTCTACCGTTCCAAGTTCCCCGGACTCAACCGGTGGTTTCTGGAGAGGATCGAAAGCACTTCAAGCGAGCGGCGGCGTCAGCAGTTGATGAGTTTCATGTCCGAAGGAGATTGTCACGCCTGTGGAGGCAGTCGCCTTCGCGCCGAGAGCCGGGCCGTCCGGGTCAATGGGGTGTCGATCTCCGATTACTGCCGCATGCCGCTTGATGAATGTCTGGCCGCCGTAACTGCTATCACGCTTTCAGATCGCGAGCACCTGATCGCAGGGCAGATACTCGAGGAGATTCGCAGCCGTCTTTGTTTCATGGCCGACGTCGGGCTTTCCTACCTGACGCTTGATCGCCAGGCGGCCTCGCTGTCCGCGGGCGAGTCACAGAGGATCCGGCTTGCCACTCAAGTCGGCTCCCGACTCCGGGGTGTTCTGTACGTCCTTGATGAACCTTCAATTGGTCTGCATCCGCGAGACACGGACCGCCTGCTCGAAACCCTGAGAGAACTGAGGGACCTCGGAAACACGATCATCGTGGTCGAGCACGACGAGGAGACCATCCGAAGTGGGGACTGGGTCATAGACCTGGGGCCGGGCGCCGGAACCAGTGGCGGTTGTGTGGTGGCACAGGGGACTCCCCAGGACTTGCTTCACCATGAGGGGTCACTGACCGGGGCGTACTTGAGAGGCCTTCGACGCATCCAGCCGCCCGCCGAGCGACGCCGAATGAACGGCAAGATGCTGCAGGTTCTTGGTGCCCGCCACAATAACCTGAAGGACGTGAACGTCTCCTTTCCTCTGGGACTCCTGATCGCTGTCACGGGGGTTTCCGGGTCGGGAAAGTCCTCCTTGGTCGACGAAGTGCTCTACCGGGCTGTCTCCCGCCACTTGTACGGATCCTTGCTTGAACCGGGTCCGCACAAAGGCTTGGCCGGCTTGGAGCACCTGGACAAAGTGATCGAGGTTGATCAGTCTCCCATCGGCCGCACGCCTCGTTCCAACCCCGCTACCTACACCGGTCTCTTTACTCCTATTCGTGAGCTGTTCTCGATGCTTCCCGAGGCGAAGATCAGGGGTTACAAGCCCGGACGTTTCAGTTTCAACGTGAAGGGAGGCCGCTGCGAGACCTGCCAGGGCGACGGGATGCGGAAGATCGAGATGAACTTCCTGCCCGACGTCTACGTTGTCTGTGACGCCTGCCAGGGCTGCCGATACAACCGGGAAACGCTGTCCGTGAAGTACAAGGGGCACTCGATTGCCGACATTCTTAACCTCACCATTGCGGAGGCTTATCCCCTCCTCGAAAACATCCCGACGATTCGGGCCAGGTTGAGGACGTTGCTCGACGTAGGGCTGGGTTACATACGATTGGGTCAGTCCGCCACCACCCTTTCCGGCGGCGAGGCGCAACGGGTGAAGCTTGCCCGGGAGCTCAGCAAGAGGTCGACCGGACGAACTCTTTATATCCTGGACGAGCCAACGACCGGGCTGCACTTCGAGGATGTCCGCAAACTGCTTGACATCCTTAACGAGCTGGTCAATCTTGGCAATACCGTCATCGTGATTGAACACCATCTCGAGGTCATCAAGTGTGCCGATTGGGTCATCGACCTGGGACCGGAAGGAGGACGCGACGGCGGTCGGGTGGTGATCGCGGGGACACCCGAGGAGATTGCCGGATGCTCCACGTCTTACACTGGGCGGGCGCTCAAGTCATTTCTCGAATGTCATCCTCTCGAAGCGGCAGGTTGAAATGTCCCGGTACAAACAGTTCCAGATAGAACAGTTGAAGGACTATCCTCTGACGTCAAGGCCGAGCAAGGTCAATTTCAGGGCCTTCGCGTCCTCACTCGACCGGGACAGCTTCTCGGCCTTTGTCGACTCCCTGCCGAAAATCCTGGCTGCCGATCAGCTCCGTCTTTTGGCGGGCAGGATAAAACAGGCCCGTGACAAGAGGAAGCCCATCATCTGGGCTTTCGGGGGGCACGTGATAAAGGTGGGTCTGGCCCCTGTCCTGATCCAGTTAATGGAGGAAGGGTTCGTGACTGCACTGGCGACGAACGGTGCGGGAATGATCCACGACTTTGAGATTGCCTGGAGCGGGCATACCTCCGAAGATGTCGAGAAAGACCTGAAGGACGGAAGCTTCGGAATGGCGAGGGAGACCGGGGACATCCTGAACCGGGTTATCTCTCAGGGAGCGCTTGCGGGCCAGGGAATTGGAGAATCGGTCGGTGCTTTTGTCGACGCCAGCCTGGACGCCGCCCATCCGGAGTGCTGTATCGCTCTGCAGGCGTTTCGCCGGGGTATTCCGTTCACGGTTCACGTCGCCATTGGGACCGACACTATTCATAACCATCCGGCCGCATCGGGCGAGGCTCTTGGGAAGGGCTCTCTCATTGACTTTCGAGTCCTCACCGAAATCGTCTCTTTGTTAGGGGACGGGGGAGTTTTTTTGAACCTTGGTTCGGCCGTGATCCTTCCCGAAGTTTTTCTTAAGACCGTGGCCCTGGTCCGGAATAGCGGACGGGAGCTGGAGAGGTTCACGACGGCGAACCTCGACTTTATCCAGCATTATCGTCCCACTCAAAACGTCGTGAAAAGGCCGGTCGGCGAGGCAGGGACGGGAATAGCATTGACCGGCCACCATGAGATCATGGTGCCTCTGTTGGCGGGGATGCTGAGGTTTTGGGAGCAGCAGGCCGGTGGGTAGTGCCGCCTTTTGCGGCTAACGGGAATCAATTCCCCAGCTTCCAGCTTCCCTCAAAATCATTCTCTTCGTATCTAAAGACCAGATCCCGGAAGGTATGGGTAACCTGCTCGCTCGTGTTTGAGAGCTTGCCGGAGTTTTCTATTACGTAATCGGCATATTTGATCTTCTCGAGCAGGGCCATCTGACTGGCAATCCGTTTGAGCGCGTCTTCCGCGTCCAGTTGATCGCGCAGCATGAGACGCATCAGCTGTACTTCGGGGCGGGCATATACCATCAGGATCACGTCGTAATTGCGGTACGATCCGGCCTCTATCATCAGCGCGGCATCAACCACAACCATTGGCGTCCGGCGTTGGATCAACTCCGCCTCCTCAACCTGCCGCTTCTCCTCGGCGAAAACAAGCGGATGGATGATCTCGTTGAGTTTCTGGCGTGCGGCCGGGTCCGAAAAAACGAGATTGGCGAGTTTTCGACGGTCAATGTAGGAGTCGCTGTTGAGGAACTCGGTCCCGAAGGCCTCGACGACTTTGTGATAGCCGGGATGTCCAGGCAGCATCAATTGATGGACGATCGCATCGGCGTCGATCGTGTATGCGCCGTGCCGCTGCAGTTCTTTCAGCGTGTAGCTCTTCCCGCATGCAATTCCTCCGGTCAGGCCCACCTTCAGCATACACAGCATGTTACCGAAAAACGGGAAGAGGGACCAACAGCTGATGGTATAGTAGCCGGGATGCTGCAAGGGAAGAAGATCGCCGTGGTGCTCCCGGCCTATAACGCGGCGGCCACGCTGGAGAAAACCTGCTGCGAGATTCCACGGGACCTGGTTGACGAGGTGGTTCTGGTCGACGACGCGAGTCCCGACGATACCGTGGCTGTTGCCCGCCGTCTCGGTTTGCGGACGATCGTCCATGATCGTAACCGTGGATACGGAGGAAATCAGAAGACGTGTTACCGGGAAGCGCTCAAACTCGGGGCTGACGTCTTCATCATGCTGCATCCGGATTATCAGTACACGCCGCGTTTGTTGCCGGCCATGGCGGCAATGATTACGAGCGGAGAATACGAACTGGTCCTGGGCTCTCGCATCCTCGGAGGTACAGCTCTTCGGGGCGGAATGCCTTTCTATAAGTACGTCTCTAACCGCTTCCTGACGGTTTTTGAAAATGTGATGACGATGGCAAAATTGTCGGAATACCATACCGGCTACCGGGCATTCACCAGGCAGGTTCTGGTCACGCTGCCGTTGCTCGAGAATTCCGACGATTTCCTTTTCGATAACCAGATCCTGGTCCAGGCGCTCTACTTCGGATTCCGGATCGGTGAAATCAGCTGTCCGACCAAGTACTTTACCGAGGCCTCGAGCATCAATTTCAGGCGTAGTGTCAAGTATGGCCTGGGAGTGATGAAGGTGGCGACCCAGTATCGGCTGCAGCGTCTCGGTTGGGCGGAGTTCCCGATCTTCGATCGCCACGGGCGCAGGCTAGCCGATGCGACTTGATCGGTGTAATCGGCTCCCGATGCTATCATTAGCCCTCGATGAGCAGTCTCTACCTGCGTGCTTACTGTTTGCTGCCTGAGTTTCTCCGACGGCGGATCAACCCTCTCGACTACGCCATCGAAGATTTCGTGATGAAGGCGGCGCACGGCAAATCGGGGCAGATTGTCCTGGATGCCGGGGCGGGGGAAGCACGCTTTGCCCGTCTCTTCTCGGATCATTTCTACCTGGCGCTCGATTCTTGCGTCGGGGATTCCGCCTGGGACTACTCGCGAGTGCAGGTGGTCGCGGATCTCGGTTCACTCCCCTTGGCGAACGATGCGGTCGACCGGGTCCTGAACATTCAAGTGCTCGAGCACGTAAAAAACCCGGCCCTCGTTGTCGCCGAGATTTACCGAGTTCTTAAAGCGGGAGGTGAACTGTACCTGACCGCCCCCCAAGGTTGGGGCGAACACCAGCAGCCGAATGATTTCTTTCGATTTACGAGTTTTGCCTTGAAAGATTTGCTGTCAAATGCAGGATTCAGGGACGTTGAGATAGAACCGCTCGGGGGATACTTCCACTACCTGGGGCACCGGCTCACGTACATCCCGAAGATCCTGTTCCTGAGATTGCCTCCGGTTGCGCGGCTCCTGCTCTTTCCGATTGAACTTGCAAGCTTGGCCCTCTTCTGCCTGGCGCTCCCGATCGCCTGTTACTACCTGGATTACTTTGACGCGCACCCGGAGTTCACGCTCGGCTATCGTTGCCTCGCTCGCAAATAGGCTTTCAAGTCGCCCCGTTGACCCGTGCCGGGCTCTGGGGGTGGTCTTCAGCCAGGTCACGAAACTCGTGATACTTTTCAAACCCGCCAATAGCGGCAATGACGCACAGCAGGGTCACGACCAGCCAGATCCCACTAGACCCGGACAGGACACCGTAGGCGACTTTCGCGCCGAGCACCAGGAACCAGGCGGCATCGGCGAGAAACAGCTGCCGGCAGGGAAGGGCCCAGCTCAGGAGCCGAAGGAATATCAGGCTGGTGCCCAAGGCACCAGCGACCGGGTCGAACGGCAGAGCGTCAAGCTCGGCATCGGGGTCTGCAGGTTTCGGAAGGGAACTGATGATAAGGAAAATACCGACCCCGATTCCCCATCCGAGCTGCTGCTTGAGAGCCGCTCTCAGACTCCGGCCGGTAGGAGGGCCGAGCCAAGCCTTGAGCGCCGAAAAATGCTTTCGATCGAGGTTGAAACAGAGTTTGCGGCCTTGTTGGACGGTCAACCCCGGGGTGCCGAAAAGCGGTGCACGGAGCTGGACCTCTTGTTCCGCCTGCGCGCGCTCGACGTCGAAGGAGCCGCTCCCCGCGTCAGCCACGAATCTGAGGTAATCGTCGTAAATCGTGACGGTCCATGTCCGGCGGTCGGGGCGGATCTCCTGGATTTGCACCGTCTGCGTGTCTCCTCTCATTCGCGGCCCTCTTGGAGCATCGGCATAACTGCGGCGATTGTAAACTGTTGTCATCGCCAAAATAAACTAGATACCGACTACGCTGCTTCGACGCTCAAGAAGGAGGACGTCGCGCCAGGCTCCTTTCATCTCCCCGAGTCGTTCCCGGCGGCCGACCTGCCGGAATCCGGAACGTTCATGAAGCCGCAGGCTTGCCTGGTTCTCAGGAAAAATGTGGGCCTGCAGGGTCCATATCCCTGCACCTTCGGATTCTTCAACCAGCTCGTTCAGCAGGGCCGCACCGACTCCCTGTCTGCGGCAGCTTCCCGCGACGTAAACGCTCACTTCGGCGATTCCGCGGTAAACGCACCGATTAGACACCCGGGATAACGCGGCCCATCCCAACACTTGATCGTCTGATCGCCTGGTAACCAGCCGGCACTCAGTCAAGTGAGACGAATTCCAGTGGTCCCAGGACGGCGCATCGACCTCAAAAGTCGCGTTGCCGGTCGCTATTCCTTCGAGGAAGATCAGGCGGACCTGTTCCCAGTCACGCCCCTGCATTTTGTCGACCCGCCATTCCATGGCGGCTATCGTAACCCACCTGGATCGGTATTCCCAAGACGGGAAGCGACCAGAAGAAGGACCTCAAGGACCTCAAAGTTCTCAAAGACAATGAGTCAGTTCGGTTGTCCTTGAGGTCTTTGAGGTCTTTGAGGTCCTTTTCAATTTGATGCAACTAAATTCCATGCGCCTGCATCTATCTAGGGTGTAAGAAAGGGGGCGACAGGCTTCGACGGGAGTAGTTGAGTCAGTTGATGCATGCCGAGGTGCCTCACCCTCGTTAATCAGTGGCAAAACAAATAACTGCCAACGAACAGTTACCACTCGCTGCGTAATATCACGTAGCCGTCTTGATGTGCTTCGCCTGTAGGGCCATCGGGGCGTCGTTTTTGCAGGATATCTGGTGCTCTTCCTTCCTTCACGGGAGTACCGGGAATCGTTGTGAGGGGCTTCTGGCGGGTTAGTTTGCTGGTTTCAAACGCTCGTCGGAAGTAAAAAGCGAAACCGGCTAAGCATGTAGGATTGGCTGGCGAAGACTTTCGGACGTGGGTTCGATTCCCACCGCCTCCACCATTGTCGGCATTCTTGGTAATTGTGATCAAAATCGCTTGACACCCTATTCCTGCCTACCTATACTGACCCCTGCTTTTCAGCTGTAAAAGGAGGCCCACAGGATACTTGCCGGTTCCGGTTGAAAGGGGGGGTGCGTATTGAAGAGAGGCGACTTCACCATTATCTTGGCCCGCTTCGCTGAGACCCCGGCCAAAGCCTATTGTTTCTCACGCAAGCTCGCCACTGCAGTAACGATTGTCTCCTTTGTCCTCATTTCGGGTTTCATACTTTCCAGCCTTCATTACTATCAGATGTGGAAGAAGACCTCCGAGTACGACCGATTACGCGTGGAGGTCGACCAGCTTCGTAAGGAAAACCAGACTTTTCGTCTTGCCGCCAACAATCTGACTGATCAGCTTTCCGCCCTGGAGGTGGTCAGCAAGAAAGTCAGCATCCTTTCCGGTCTGAACCGGGAGGGATTGGGCGGCGTCGGCGGACCGGGCAATTCCGCTCTTGCCAGCTTGACCACCCGTGATCTCACCGCTCAGCTGAGACAACTGGGAGTCAAGGGCAGAAATATCGAGAGCGAGCTGCGCCAATGGCAGGATTTCTACACCAGCAGGAGTATTTTGCTGGCCGCCACCCCGGCGATTCCTCCGGTTCACGGTTACCCTTCGGCACCATTCGGATACCGGCTGGATCCATTCACCAACGTGCGGGAGTTCCATTCGGGAATCGACATATCGGCTCCCCGCGGTAACAAGGTCCTGGCGACGGCCGACGGCCTCGCCGTTTTCGCCCAGAGCCAGGTCGGTTACGGCAGGCTGGTTGTCGTACGGCACAGGTTCGGCCTGTCCACCCGGTACGGTCACCTGAGCCAGGTCGCGGTCAGAGTCGGCCAGCGGGTCAAGAAGGGCGATATCATCGGCTACGTTGGCTCTACCGGCCGTGCGACCGGGCCTCACCTTCATTACGAAGTCCGACTGAACGGCCAAGCCATGAATCCCCTGCTTTTCTACCGGGAAAACTACTGACAGCTGACGGCTGACAGCTGACGACTGCCCAATTACTTCCTTGAAGACCTCGCCCTGCGAGGTCTGTCTGCTTATCTGAACCCATACCCCTTCGGGGTGAGCATCGGACAGTTGGTCGGCTGTCAGCTGTCAGCCGTCAGCCGTCAGCGTTCCTCCTCGGACTTCCCTTCAAATTCAACCAGTTGTAAGGTACATAATGATAAGGAGGAGAAGATGGAGCTGCTTAAGCGAGGGTGTATCCAACTCACCCTGGATGCTGCAAAGGTGATGGTTCAGGCGGCAGAGGACAAGGCGCGCGAGATCGGTGTCGACATGGATATCGCGGTTGTCGACGCGGGAACCAACCTCCTTTGCTTTCACCGGATGGACGGGGGGAAAATAACGAGTATCGATGTCGCCATTAACAAAGCCTTCACTGCGGCGGCTACCCGGCTTCCGACGTCGGCCTATGCCGAGGTGGCGGGGCCCGGCGGAAAAGCCTTCGGGATCCACGTGAGCAACCACGGCAGGTTCATGATCTTTGGCGGAGGAGTGCCGGTCGTCGTGGAAGGCCAGACGATCGGGGCGATCGGCTGCAGCAGCGGAAGCGTCGAGCAGGATACCGAAGTGGCACAGGCCGGAATCGATGCGTTGCTCGCCGCATTGGAACGAGAGACCAGGTAGAGGCCAAGCGAAAAGAGGAGACCAGGATGGCGGACCAAGAGACACAGGTGGTGGTGATTGGCGGAGGACCAGGCGGATACGCGGCGGCTTTTCACTCGGCGGACTTGGGAATGGAGACGACCCTGGTCGACGTGCGAGAGAGGCCAGGAGGCGTCTGCCTTTTTGTCGGCTGCATACCTTCGAAGACCCTCCTTTACGCCGCGGACCTTATCCAGGACGCCCGAGAGGCGGAACAACTGGGTCTGACCTTCGCGGCGCCCAAAATCAACCTCGACAAGCTACGCGCTTTCAAGGATCAGGTGATTTTTAAATTGACCTCCGGCTTGTCGGACATCGCCAAACTTCGCAAGGTTCGCTATATTCGAGCCAAGGCCACGTTCGAGGACTCGAACACGCTCCGGCTGGAGGGGGACGGCGGGTCGCGGCTGCGCTTCAAGCATGCGATCGTTGCGACCGGCTCGGTTCCGACCCCTCTCTCCGGAATCAGCCTCCAAAGTCCTCGTCTCCTGGATTCAACCGGCGCCTTGGCGCTTGAAGATATCCCATCGAAGCTGCTCGTTATTGGCGGTGGCTACATCGGGCTCGAGTTGGGCTCCGTATACGCGACCCTGGGAACGCAAGTCACGGTGGTCGAACTTCTGGACGGACTTTTGCCCGGTGTTGACCGCGATCTGGTACGGCCGTTGGATAAGCGGATACGCGAGTTGTTCAGCGGCGTCCACCTGAAGGCGAAAGTCGTTGGCATCCGGGAAGCGGACAAAGGGCTCGAAGTCGACTTCGAAGGTGAAATCGAGCCGAAGAAGCAGGTGTTCGACCGTGTCCTGGTTTCAGTCGGCAGGAAACCGAACGCACAGGGAGTTGGCCTGGATAAAACCCGGGCCGAGATCGACCCGAAGGGGTTCGTGAGGATCGACCGTCAGTGCCGAACGGCTGATCCGGCCATCTTCGCCATTGGCGATGTCGCCGGTCAGCCCATGCTGGCCCACAAAACCATGCGAGAGGGAAAAGTGGCGGCGGAGGTCATCGCGGGGAAGAAGACCATTTTTGACAACCGGGCGATTCCCGCAGTCGTTTTTACGAATCCCGAGATCGCCTGGGCGGGTCTCACAGAGTCGGAGGCCCGCAGTGAAGGCAGGAAAGTCAAAGTGGTGCGCTTTCCATGGGCCGCCTCAGGCCGAGCTGTCACCCTTGGACGCACTGAAGGGATGACCAAGATGCTGTTTGATGAGCCGAGCGGGCAGATCCTGGGTGTCGGGATTGTCGGACCGCGGGCCGGCGAGTTGATAGCTGAAGGAACGCTCGCGATCGAAATGGGGGCCGTCGCCGAAGACGTCGCGCTCACGATTCATACTCACCCCACGCTGTCTGAGACGATGGGCGAAGTCGCCGAAGCCTTCATGGGCCATGCGACGCATATTTTTAGAAAATAACACGGGTACCGCGCCGGACGAGGAGGGCCGGAGGAAACGACCTCAAAGACCTCAAGGACCTCAAGGACGGGAAGCTCTGTCCTTGGTCCTTGAGGTCTTTGAGGTCTTTGAGGTCGTTTCCTCCGGCCCTCCTGCTCGTGTTGCTCGGATGAACACAGGAGACTAAATGACCAGGACAAGCATTGACACTTTCGGTGTCGGTAAGACCCTCAGAGTTGGCCCCAGGGAGTTTCGGTACTACAGTCTTCCCGCTCTGCAAGAGAAGCTGGGAGGAACAATTGGACGTCTTCCTTTCAGCCTCAAAGTCCTTCTCGAGAATCTTCTGCGCCACGAGGATTGCGTGGCGGTGACCAGTGACGACATTCAAGCGTTCGCGAAATGGGACCCGGCACGGCAGTCGGACCGGGAAATAGCTTTCACCCCGGCTCGTGTCCTGCTCCAGGACTTCACGGGCGTCCCGGCCGTGGTTGACCTCGCCGCTATGCGCGACGCCATGGCCGACATGAAAGGAGACCCAGCCAAGATCAACCCGCTCGTTCCTGCCGAGCTTGTCATTGACCACTCGGTCCAGGTCGACGCCTTTGGAAGAGCGAACGTCATCGACATTAATCTCGAAAAGGAATACGAACGTAACCGGGAACGGTACGCTTTTCTCAGATGGGGACAATCCGCCTTTGACAGCCTGAAGGTGGTTCCTCCAGGCACCGGGATCTGTCACCAGGTGAATCTCGAATTCCTCGCGAGGGTGGTTTTCGGTACGGACGGACAGAAAGGCGAAAACCAGGCTCACTTTGACACGCTGGTGGGGACCGACAGCCACACCACCATGGTGAACGGGCTGGCCGTGCTCGGCTGGGGGGTCGGCGGCATCGAGGCGGAAGCCGCGATGCTGGGGCAACCGGTCACGATGTTGATTCCGCAAGTTGTCGGGTTTCGATTGCGGGGCTCGCTCGTCGAAGGCACGACGGCGACTGACCTCGTCCTGACGATCACCGAGATCCTGAGAAAGCGTGGGGTAGTGGGCAAATTCGTCGAGTTCTATGGGCCAGGCGTCAGTGCACTGGGACTCGCCGACCGGGCCACGATTGCAAACATGGCTCCCGAATACGGGGCGACCTGTGCGCTCTTCCCGATTGACGTTGAGACATTGAAGTATCTGCGCCTGACGGCCCGGCGTGAAGAACATGTTCAGCTCGTCGAGGCGTACGCGAAAGCCCAGGGAGTGTTTCATGACCCGAACGCGGCCGAACCTCTCTATTCGGAGACCCTTGAGCTTGACCTGGCCACTGTTGAAGCGAGCCTTGCAGGACCCAAACGGCCCCAGGACCGCGTCCCTCTGCGCGAGGCTGGGAAAGCCTTTCTCAGGCATCTGGAGAGTTCCACCAATGGTGCTCCGAAGAACCGCACCGTGACGGTGACGATCACGACTCCCGACGACAAAAGGGAGCAGGTTGAGCTGAAGCATGGATCGGTCGTCATTGCCGCCATAACGAGCTGCACCAATACGTCGAACCCATCGACAATGATTGGCGCCGGACTCCTTGCTAAGAAGGCGGTGCAAAGGGGTTTGCAGAGAAAGCCATGGGTTAAGAGCAGCCTGGCGCCCGGTTCCAAAGTCGTGACCGAGTATCTGAACAAGGCGCGGTTGACCCCGTACCTTGACCACCTCGGCTTCCAACTCGTGGGCTACGGCTGCACAACCTGCATCGGCAACAGCGGGCCTCTGCCGGAAGAAATCTCCGAGGCCGTGAACCAAAACCACCTCATTGTCTGCTCGGTCCTCTCCGGGAACCGTAACTTTGAGGGGCGGGTGAATCCCGACGTGCGGGCGAACTACCTGGCGTCGCCGCCGCTGGTGGTCGCCTACGCACTGGCCGGCCGGATGGACATCGACCTGGCCCGGGAGGCGCTAGGTCTGGACGAGCAGGGGCGGCCGGTTTATCTGAAAGATATCTGGCCGACCCAGGAGGAGATTAGGGCGGTCGTGCAGGAATCGGTCGACAGCCGGATGTTTGCCGAGAAGTACTCGGACGTCTACCAGGGCGAAGAGCGCTGGCGCGGTCTTCCGATCCCGAGCGGAGATCGATACAGCTGGGATGAAAACTCTACGTATGTAAAGAAGCCGCCCTTCTTTGAGGGCCTGGCAGCCGAACCGGAGCGGCTGGACGACCTGAAAGGACTGCGTGTTCTTGCCGTACTGGGCGACAGCGTGACCACGGACCACATCTCGCCGGCAGGGTCCATCGCCAAAAACAGCCCGGCGGCCCGTTACCTGATGGGCCTTGGAGTGACTCCCGATCAG
This sequence comes from Acidobacteriota bacterium, assembly GCA_003819755.1. Classification (GTDB taxonomy): domain Bacteria; phylum Acidobacteriota; class UBA6911; order RPQK01; family RPQK01; genus RPQK01. The sequence goes on from RPQK01000023.1 coordinate 19,015, forward strand.
TTCAACTCGTACGGTTCACGCCGTGGAAACCACGAGGTCATGATGCGCGGGACTTTTGCGAACATTCGCCTGCGTAATGTCCTGGTGCCCGGCGTGGAGGGGGGGTACACACTCCACCCCTCCGGTCGGGAGCCTGTGTCGATCTACGATGCGGCGATGAAGTACCAGTCCGAAGGAGTGCCGCTCTTGGTGATCGCTGGAAAGGAATACGGAACGGGGTCCTCGCGCGACTGGGCGGCAAAAGGGACGCGCTTGCTTGGCATTCGGGCCGTCCTGGCTGAAAGTTTTGAACGAATCCATCGCAGTAACCTCGTCGGGATGGGAGTGCTCCCGCTGCAGTTTGAGTCGGGGCAGAATCGGGAGAGTCTGAAACTGACGGGCCTGGAGACTTACCAGATTCTCGGGTTGGCGGACGGCCTCGCCCCGCTCAAAAAATTGACGGTAAAAGCCTCCGACCCCGGGGGACGAGAAAAGAGCTTCACCGTTACCGCTCGCGCTGATACCCCGAACGAGGTCACCTATTATCGCCAGGGTGGCATCCTTCCGTTCGTGCTGCGCACGTTGCTGCGGCGGTAGGCCAAAAGGACCAAGGACCTCAAGGATACCCAAGGACACATCTGATGACCTTGAGGTCCGCAGGATGCCTTTTCGGGCCGTTGACATCCTCGACCGAGATGCGCCATCCTTGGGGTCCTCGGAGAACCCAACACGATGAAACCGATTTCGACCTACAACGTGGTGCCCCGTCTTCCCTTACCCTTGCAGCGGTTGCGCGAGTTGGCGTACAACCTCCGGTGGGCATGGGATCACGAAGCGATCGAGCTCTTCCGGCGACTGGACAGCGATCTCTGGGAGAAGACGAACCATAACCCGATCCTGATGCTGAGCACCGTGGACCAGGCGCAGCTGGAGGCTGCTGCCGTGGACGAGGCTTTTCTAGCCCATCTCGACAACGTTCATCGGACGTTTGCGGTGCACCTGGAGGCCAAGTCAAGCTGGTTTAAACGATCCCACCCAACCGCCACCCCTCTGATCGCCTACTTCTCCGCGGAATTTGGCATTACCGAGTCGCTTTCAATTTTCGCCGGTGGGCTGGGCGTTCTGGCAGGCGATCACCTCAAATCGGCGAGCGACCTCGGGATACCGTTGGTGGGCGTCGGGCTGCTCTATCAGCAAGGTTACTTCAGGCAGTATCTCAACCAGGCGGGATGGCAGCAGGAGGCCTATGAAGACAATGACTTCCACACATTGCCCCTGCAACTCGAACTGACCCCGAGCGGGCTGCCCCTAATGATCGAGTTGGACTATCCCGGTCGAAAAGTCAGGGCCAGAGTATGGCGGGCTCAGGTCGGACGGGTGCCACTCTACTTGCTTGACAGCAATATCCCGGAAAATCGTGTGGATGATCGAGACATTACTGACCAGCTCTACGGTGGCGACGTTGAGATGCGAATCAAGCAGGAGATCCTGCTGGGGATTGGCGGTTATCGGGTGTTGGGCGCCCTGGGGCTCGAGCCGACGGTTTACCACATGAACGAGGTCCACTCGGCCTTCCTGGGCCTCGAGAGGGTGCGCCGGCTCATGGAGACCCAGAAATTGACCTTTGCCGAGGCGAGAGAGGCCGCTTCTGCGGGCCTCGTCTTCACGACACACACGCCCGTGCCGGCCGGGCATGACTACTTTCACCCGGATCTCATAGAGCGGTACCTGGGCGACTACTATCGCTCCCTTGGTCTTTCCCGTTACGACTTTCACGCGCTTGGCCGGCAGAATCCCAAGGATGAAGGCGAATTCTTCTGCATGACCGTCTTGAGTCTTCGCCTGGCTTCGTACAGCAACGCTGTGAGCCGGCTTCACGGAGAGGTCAGTCGGCATATGTGGCGCGGCCTTTGGCCCGGCGTTCCCCCGGGCGAAATCCCGATCGGCTATGTAGCCAACGGCGTTCATTTTCAGTCCTGGATTTCACAGGAAGTCGAGCACCTGTATGACCGGTATCTGGGCCCGCGCTGGAGGGAGGAACCCGTCGACCGGGCGATCTGGGTCCGATCGCGACAGATTCCTGCCGAGGAACTGTGGCGCAATCATGAGCGAAGGCGCGAACGCCTGGTCGCTTTTGCGCGAACCGAGCTGAAGAGCCAACTGAAGCGCCGGAACGCGACCGAATCCGAGATTGAGGCGGCTCAGGAGGTGCTTGACTCATCTTGCCTGACCATAGGTTTTGCCCGCCGTTTCGCCACTTACAAGCGGGCGACGCTTCTCTTGCGTGATCCCGATCGCCTGGCACGCATCCTAAATGACCAGAAAAGACCGGTTCAGGTTATCTTTGCAGGAAAGGCCCACCCCCGTGACGATGCGGGTAAAGATCTGATCCGCCAGATTGTCAATTTAGCCCGCCGGCCGGAATTCAGGAGACGCTTGGTTTTCCTCGAGGACTATGACGTCAACACCGCCCGCTACCTCGTTCAGGGGGTTGATGTCTGGCTTAACACCCCGCGGCGACCCGGCGAGGCGAGCGGGACAAGCGGGATGAAGGCGGCCGCAAACGGAGTTTTGAACCTCAGTACCGCCGACGGCTGGTGGGATCAGGTCCAGTGGATGCTTGGACAGGATGCTTCGCCGGTCGGCTGGACGATAGGCCGTGGTGAGCTCTACGAGAATTTCGACTACCAGGACCATGTCGAAGCCGAAGCGCTCTACGAGCTGCTGGAACGCGACGTTATCCCGACCTTTTATGACCGGGGACCGGACGGCGTGCCTCGCCGGTGGATCTCGAGAATGAAAACCTCACTCGAGCACCTCTGCCACTTCTTCAATACTCACCGGATGGTCAGAGAGTACGTCGAAAATGCCTACCTACTGGCCGATCAACGGTTCCGACAACTGAGTGAGAACAGCTTTGCCTGCGCCCGAAGTGTGGCCGCGTGGCGCGAGCGAATCAGTTCCGGCTGGAGGGGAATTCGGATCACCGCGGCCGCTTCCGAACTGCCGACCCAGGTGAGTGTCGGCTCTGCCATCCCCGTCAGAGCGCGCGTGCATCTGGGCAGCCTGGTTCCGACCGACGTCCGGGTGCAGGTTTATTACGGCCCGATCAGCTCGACCGGAGAAGTGATCGACGCGAAGACCGCCGAAATGGAATTGCAGTCTACGGAGCCGGACGGCGTCTATTTGTACCAAGGTCACGTCGGAGCAGAAGGACGAAGCGGCTTACAGGGGTTTTCGATCCGCGTCCTGCCCCATCACGAGAGTCTGACGACGCCGTATCTCCCGGGATTGATCGCGTGGGCGGACGCATAGTTGGCCGCTGAGGGCTGAGCAGGGGGGAAGAGATCGAAGCTGTCGGCAACCGTGGGTCCCATCATCTCCAGATGGGACCCACGGTTGCGGGCAACTTCGATTTACTCCACACCTCCCACCCCTCAGCGTTCTGCCCCGACCGGCGTCTTCAACGCATCCCTCACCTTTTCCAGTCGTTGCCGGACCTCGTTCCCAAGCTCCTCTACTTCGTCCTTGTTAACCAGGCTAAGGACAGCTTCTGGATCCATGAACGAAACGGTGATGGTCTTTTCGCTGGCCTGCCGGACCACGACGTTGCACGGCAGGAGCAGCCCGATGTCCGGGTCGGCTTGCAGAGCCCGGTGGGCCAGGGACGGGTTGCAGGCCCCGAGAATTCGGTAAGGCTGCCCTTCAATCCCGAGCTTTTCCTTCATGGTGGCGCGCACATCGATATCGGTAATAACACCGAATCCCTGCTCTTTAAGTGCTTGTGTGACCTTCTGCACTGCTTCGTCAAAGCCGCCTGACAGTTGCACGCTGAAACCGTACATAAGAACGCTCCTTTTTCCTTATATCTGATCACAAATTCGAGCTACCGTTAATCAACTGAGGCCCAGTGAGTGTTCTGCTTGAAATGCAACACATGTGTTAAAATCTCCAAGTGAAGCATCCCAATATTCTCTTGGTCGACGACGACCGAAACTTCCTAAGGGTCCTGACTTACCATGTCCGCGATTGCGGTTTCCACGCGACTCCGGTTTCGTCAGGGAAGGAGGCGCTGGAGCGTCTGCGCGCCGAGAAGATCGACATGGTGATCACCGATCTGAAGATGCCCGAGATGGATGGCATCCAGCTGCTGGCGGCGATCCGTGAGATTTCTCCCCAGCTTCCGGTCCTTGTCCTGACAGCGCACGGTTCGATCGACAAAG
>RPQK01000024.1 GCA_003819755.1 Acidobacteriota bacterium
CGCTTTGCCCCTCGAGGAAAACGATCGCTCACCACTCACTCGGAGTCCGACTCGATCCGACTCCGGGAGTGTCTGCATCTGTTGAAGGACGAATCGCTTGCAGAACAGAACAAATCAACCCTGGCTCCGAGCGTTGCCCCCCTTGACGTGCCTCGGCCCTTCGTGGGACTCTGATGGTGCGCCTATGATTGCCTAGCCAGCCGTTTCGGTCTTGAATCTTACTTCGGTTGACTCACGTCTCTCCGAAGTGTCTTTGAATCCCATCAATTTGGAGCAAAACCGAAATGTGTCTTGAACACTACGGCTGGAGTCCGTTCTTTTCCGTGCCTTTCCGCCAATACCAGGATAAAGGCCTTTCGCCCGGTCGTGTTACCGCCGGCTTTCGAGGAAGCTGGCTCCTTTATCGTGGAGCCGACGAGGTTCGGGTCCAGGTCTGCCGCACCCCGGAACCCCCGGCCGTCGGCGATTGGGTAGCGTGGCGTAGTGACCAATTTGGGACGGTCATAATTGAGGAAATTCTGGCTCGAAAGAGTCTGCTTCGGCGAAAGTCGGCCGGCCTGCGTACTGAGGCGCAGGTCGTCGCGGCCAATGTTGATACGGTGTTTTTGGTCATGGGACTGGATGGCGACTTCAATCCTCGACGGATTGAGCGGCTGCTTACCATGACGTACGACAGCGGCGCCGTGCCGGTCATTGTTCTTAACAAGGTGGATCTCCCCACGGAAGGCGAAGAGCGCCGGCAGACAATCGAGCATCTGGCGCCCGGTACGCCTGTTCTACTCGTCAGCGCCCACACTGCGGCTGGAATCGACGATCTACGGCAGTTCCTGCGACAAGGAGAGACGATTGCCCTCGTCGGTTCATCCGGGGCAGGGAAGTCAACCATAATCAACCGCTTGTTTGGCGAGGAGTTGATGCGGACCAGAGAGGTGCGGGCCAAGGACAGCCGTGGACGCCACACGACCACACACCGGGAGCTCTTCAGACATCCGGAGGGCGGCCTTCTCATCGATGGCCCGGGGATCCGGGAAGTGCAGCTTTGGGGGTCGGAAGAAACGCTCACCCAGTCGTTTGAAGACATTGATCAGCTGGCCGGTTCCTGCCGTTTTCGCGACTGTTCGCATCAGGCGGAACCGGGGTGCGCCGTTCTCGCGGCCGTCAGGAGCGGGCTGCTGTCCGAGGACCGGCTGGCCAGCTTCCAGAAACTGGCTAAGGAACTGCGCTTCCTGGCCCTCAAGCAGGACGAAGCGGCTCAGCGCGAGCAGAAGCGCAAATGGAGAATCATCCACAAAGCCTACCGGCACAGCCCGAAGCTGTGAAGAACAGACAGCCCCAAAAAGACCTCAAGGACCTCAAAGGACCTCAAGGACGGAATCTCCTTCTTGTCCTTGAGGTCGTTGGGGTCCTTGAGGTCCTTGAGGGCTTTTTGCGGCTTCCAAGCTTCGAACATTTGCTCCGCTTTCATCGTATTGCGGTTTTAAAAGGGTTAAAAATGCAGAACTTATTTCGAGATCTTCGCCTCGCTTTCCGTACGCTCTGCAAGACTCCGGGATTTACCGCTATTGCGCTGGCCATGTTGTGCACCGGCATCGCGATCAATACCGCCGGGTTCACGGTGGTTAACACTCTCCTGCATAAACCTCTGCCATTCCCGGATCCGCAGCAGTTGGTCGTGCTGCTCGAATATGACACTGTCAAACATGAGCAGACTGCGGTCAGTCATGATGCTTATGTCGAATGGCGTCGAGAGGCCGGTTCCTTCCAATCGATGGGCGCAGTCCGCCCGCGTGACTTCAGCCTGGGCGGGGAACCGATGCGTGGCGCAGAAGCGAGCTCGGGCTTGCTTGGGACGCTCGGCTTGAAGCCAATTCTCGGTCGCTTCCCGCTCGCCGAGGAAGAGCAGTCCGCCGCCAATGTCGCGGTGATCAGCGAAGGCCTCTGGCGGGATCGATTCGCATCGGATCCCGGCATCGTCGGCCGCAAGTTGGCCCTCGATGGCGGGTCTTACGAAATCGTCGGAGTCCTTCCCAGAATCAACCGGTATTACTATGCGGGATACCAGGTGTGGGTTCCTCTCCATGTCAGCCCCAAGGAACGGGCTGAGCGGTTCCTGCAGATTGTTGGGCGGCTCCGGCCCGATGTTTCCCTGGGGCAAGCCCAGGCCGAGATGGATGTGATCGCGAAGCGCAGGGCTACGGAAGGAAATCAGGGATCAGCAACGGCCATCCAGGTGCGGTCCATGGCAGACGGGATGCTGCATGTGCTGCCCGGTTATCTGATCCTTCTGGCGATACTGGGGCTCGTGCTGCTGGTGATTTGCGCAAATCTGGCTGGTCTACAGCTGGCCCGCGCGGCCAAGCGCCAAAAGGAGGTCGCCATTCGCGTGGCCCTCGGCGCCACGCGCGGACGGGTGCTGCGGCACCTGATGGGAGAGGGCTTTCTGCTCAGCCTGTCGGGCGGGGCGGCAAGTCTGATGTTTCTCGTGTGGCTGAAGCGTCTGCTGATTGCCGCCGTTCCTCAGCTCGCGGAGATCGATTTCGACTGGAATGTCATACTTTTCAACCTGTTGATTTCAGCTTTGACCGGGGTAGCCTTCGGGCTCGCACCTGCGTTGGCGGTATCAAAGATGGCCGTGAGTGACGTGCTGAAGGGGATATCCGCAGGGACATTGATGTCACAAAAACGGATCCGCGGAGTCCTGGCCGTCGGAGAAATCGCGGTCGCCGTCATCTTGCTTGCCGGGGTGGGAGTCTTGATCAGGAGTTTTGTCAGTCTCCATCACGTCAATACCGGATTCGAGACCAGGAACCTCTTGACGTTCCATTTGACAATCCCTGATTCTCGGTACCCTGCTGCCGAGCAGAAGGTCCGTTTCCTGAGAGAATCGCTCGTTCAGGTCAGCCAGATTCCGGGTGCCAGGGCGGTCGCTGCCGCCAGCCAGTTGCCGCTTTCCGGGAGCATCAGCAAGCTAAGGGTCAGGGAACCGGGATCCGGGGAATTTCAACTGGTGACCGGCCGGCGCAGTGTGGTGACACCGTCTTATCTGACCACGCTGGGCACCCCTCTCCTGGAAGGAAGGGACTTCACCGAAATGGACGGGCCGAACCAGTCGCGAGTGGCGATCGTCAACCAGAAAATGGCTAGCCTGCTCTGGCCGGGTGCGAGCGCCGTGAACCGCCACCTGGAGGTCGAAGGTCAAAGCGTACTCACCGTCGTCGGAATTATCCAGGATGTCAACCAGGACCTGATGAAACAGGCTTTCCCGGAAATCCTGGTTCCGGACCGCCAGGAGCCGATGCCCCACATGTCGTTCCTGGTACGCACGTCCGATGATCCGGAGGCGCTCATCACCGAGGTCCGACGCCGCATCGCGGCTATTGACGCGACAGTGGCCGTGTCGGGCACTCAATCAGTAGAGGAGATCATCGAGGGGTACTTCCCGCGGGTGCTGATCTTTGGAATCGCGGGCTTCGCGGCCGTGACCCTTCTGCTTGCGAGTATCGGTCTCTACGGGGTCATCAGTCATCTGGTGGGCTTGAGGATTCAGGAGATCGGAATCCGCCTGGCTCTCGGAGCCACCAAAGCGGACATAGCGCGGCTTGTTATGCGGAGCGGATTCAGGCTGACAGTCTTCGGGACTGCAATCGGCTTAGGTCTGAGCCTGGTTGTCGGTTATCTCCTCTCATTGGCTCTCTTCGGTGTTCGAAGTTTTGATCCTCTGGTCCTCGGCGGGGTAGCGGTTGTGGTCGCCATTGTATCAACTCTTGCCCTGTCTGCTCCGGCCTTGCGGGCGAGCCGGCTGAGTCCTATACAGGTGCTCCGAAACAACTGAGGGCGGGGAGCGGGGGAATAGGAACACAGCCGCGCGCGGAGCGTTTTTGCGCCATTTGTGGCAGGTGGCAAGTGGCAGGTGGCAAGTGGCAAGTGGCAAGTGGCAAGTGGCAGGTGGCAGGTGGCAAGTGGCAAGTGGCGGGAACGAATGATCGACGATTGACGATTGACGGTCTTCTACGTTCGGGGTTCGCCACTCGCCACTTGCCACTTGCCACTTGCCACTTGCCACTTGTCACTTGCCACTTGCCACTTGCCACCTGCCACTTGCCACCTGCCACAAATGGCGCAAAAACGCTCCGCGCGCGGCTGTGGCTCTAAACGACTTACACCGTCGCCCCGGTCAGTTCTTGCTCTGACACGGTCCTTTTCCGGCGGTGGAACAGTCGGTAGAAGATTCGGTCAAGCCCCACGTACCGGCCGCTATAGGTCACGGCAATCACGAAAAGGGCCCCTATCTCAACCAGGTTCTTGTTAACCAGCAGGTAACTTCCTTCGGTTGCCACTGAGGAAAAGTATCCAATGAAGGGCGGGTTGGCGGCGTAGTAGAGCAGGACCATAAGCGCTCCGCCGATGGCCGCGTATCGTGTCAGCAGGCCGAGAATCAGGAAGAGGCCTATCAGGAACAGCCCCCACATGTTCAGGAGGTTGACCCAGTCCAGCAGTTCCGGTGAGTCCGCCATCCATTTGAACGTCCCGGCCATTGGACCTTTGGCTGCCTTGAGATAGCCGGCCGCCGACCAGTTCGGCTTGAGCAGTTTGGCAACGCCTTCATACAGAAAATGCCAGCCGATCAGGACCCGCATCACGACGAGAGCGATCATCTGCAAGTGAGTGTATCGTTGTTCAAGCATCTGTCTTGTGTTCCTTTCGCAAAGAAGAAGTCAGAAGTCAGGAGTCAGAAGTCAGAATGGAAACCTGATCCTTTCCCATTCGGACTTCTGACTTCTGACTTCTTCTTTAAACAATAGGCTCTGATCGCCCGCTAAGAGACTTCAAACTCCTCCGGCCGGAATTCCAGCCTTCGTCCGGCTTGGATCGCCTCGTTCACCTTCAACACCGTCACGGCACTTTCGTACCCGATTTCGGCCGGGCAGTTCAGTTTCTCCAGCCCGCGGACCGAGTTGACGAAGTTCATCAGGTGGGGTCGATGGTAAAGGTCGGCGAATTCGACCGGGATCTTGTGCTCGTCCGGTGATACGCTCTCCCGCACATCCAGTACCGCGCTTTTCTCCTCCTTGACCTCGACGACTTTCGGCGCTGTCACGTAGCCTTTCTGGACCCATTCATCCCAGGCCGGCGCCGTGACTTCGCGGTAGATCGCGTTGGCGTAGTTCGCGTCCGACTCGGAGATCACGAGCGTTCCCTGGTCGCCCATGAATCTCTCAAAATAGCCAAGACTGCTGTTTGTCGTCTGGGTCTGGTAGAACGCCCTGGCCTTTCCCTCGGGGGTTTCGTACTCGTAAACAACCATCGCGGTGTCGTACCATTCCCTGGTTTCCGGGGAGTAGTAATCGTTGCCTCCACTGGCGACGACGGCGACCGGGTTGGCTTCCAGGAACCAGTTGTAGATGTCGATCTGGTGGGAACCGAGGTCGACAATAGGGCCTCCTCCCAGTCCCTTGTACCAGCGCCAGTTACGGAATTGCTCCATGCTCTTGAAGCCATACTTTTTGAGCTTGTCGGCAGGGATCTGATATCGTTTCGGGTAGCCCAGATCCGGTTGGACGGCGCGGTTCCACTGGCCGTTGACAGTAACGATCCGGCCCAGGAGCTTGGCCTCTTTTATGAGTCTGTTATAGCAATATTTATATCGCGGGTTGCTGCGCCGTTGATGTCCGATCTGGAGGAGCTTTCCGGTTTCGCGGGCCGCGAGAACCATGCTCCTGGCTCCTTCGAGCGTGTTGGACATCTCTTTTTCGCAGTAGACGTGCTTGCCGGCTCTCAGGCAGGCGACGGTATGCGGGGCATGCCAGAAGTCCGGGGTCGCGATAACCACCGCCTCGATATCCTTCTCCTTGTCGAGCATCTCCTGGTAGTCTTCGTAAGGATGGGGATCGAATTTGTACTTCTTGAGAGTGTTGATAACCCTCTTGAGATTGAAGTCGGTCCAGATGTCGCACACCGCCTGGATACGCAGATTGGGGATCTTCAGCATGGCGTCGAGCAGAACCTGGCCTTGAGCCCCGGCGCCTAACAAAGCGACTTTGACCTCCCTCAGGTTCGATGCCTGGGCGGTCCCCAGCTTCTGTGCAATCTGGGCATCCTCGTAGCTGACCTGCTTGTGGACGGCGTATCCAAAAAGGCCCAGCACCGGCAGAGTGGCCATTCCCTGCAGAATGTCCCGGCGATCGATGCCTCGTTTCTCCTCAGGATTGCCCGTTTCCCGGAGGTCTTTGTCATCCCTTTCACTCATCCCAATCGCTCCTTTCAGTCGACACGCGACTCCCGTTACAAATCAGATAGTTTACCACTTCCGATTGGAGTTAGTTGCAGGAGGAGCGAAGAGAGTTCAGAGTTTTTCGAGGGGGATGAAGCAAAGGATGAAGGATGAAGAAAAGGATGAAGGATGAAAAAGGAGCACGCGAAAGGGTGAGGATGTGGGATGAAGGATAAGCCAGACACGGCTTCATCCTTCCTCCTTCATCCTTCCTCCTTCATCCTTCATCCTTTTCTTCATCCTTCATCCTTCACTTGGCCGCCACCAGATCTTTCCCGCAGCCGCATTTGCCGGCCGACTGGGAGATCGTCTGGCAGCAGTTGTCACCGCAGCCGCACACGAATTTTCCGACCGTCTTGAAAGTGCGGGTTTCATTTCCGATCTTCAGATCCGCGGTGCCGTCTCCGACCTTGGCTACCGTGGCCTTGACCAGATCATGGCCACAGTGACACTTGCCCTTCTGATTGGAAATCGTCTGGCAAGCGCAGGCGGTACCGCAACCGCAGGCGTTCACCTCATCGCCGACCTTCAAAGCCATTTTCCCATTGGCGGGTCCGGCGTACACCCAATATGCTCCGGCGGCGAGGACGAGAGTCAACGTCAATACGAAAAATTTCCGCATAGTTCCTCCAGAAAAAGGCCCTAATCGACTGACCCGTAATCTAGCTGGCCTGACGAACAGGTGTCAAGGAGGAACAGCACCGGGAGCAATCTACAATTACGGGTGACTGCCGGTCGCGGCTGCTACATTCAGCTCTTCCGAGACCTCGGTCAGCAGCTGCGTCTGGAGCTCTTTGCCCTCGAACTCGATCTGCGGGAGTATTCGAAGGATATCGACCAGGATTTTCCCTGCCGTCTGACCCAGCTCCGTGACCTCGTGCTCGAGCTTACCGCGCAGCACCTGCTTTTCGGCCTCGGTTATGTCGATCTTCGGTATATCCGCGATTCGCTTGCGCAGCTCTTTCAAGCTCGTGCGGTAGCAGTCGCCGCAGGCCAGGAAGTAGGCGCTCACACTGTCACCTTGGCGGGCGCGATCAATCAGTCCCAGGTAATACGGGGCGTCGCAGTACTCTCTTCCGTCTTCCAGAGCCCTCAGAAAATCACGCTCGGCATAGTCCATTTCCCGCAGGCGGAAGTGGAGAAGACCGGAGAGGTAATAGACCCCTCCAAAGTTCGGGACGTAGCCCTTGGCGGTATCCACCCATCGCCTGGCATTGACCAAGTCGTCCGACAGATAAGCGTTGTAGGCCTTGTAATAGTAGGCTTGTCCCCGGTAGTACTGCCTTTGGGTTTCTCCCAGGTATTCCCAACCAGGCTGCTGTTGGAGAAGCGTGTCCAGCAGCCGGCTCGACTCGCCGTACTTGCCCTGATAGTGAAAGATAAGGCCCTTGCCGAAAAGCGCTTTGATGTTGTCCGAATCAATCCGCAGCGCGGCTTCGTACTGCTCGAGCGCTTTCGTCTGATCACGAAAGCCGAACAGGTAAACATCGCCTAGCGAATTCACCGCCTCCGCATGATCCGGCAGGAGCTTGGCCGCGGTCTCAAAATGCTCACGCGCCTTCGTCAGCTCGGCGTTTTGGAAGCACAGGTGTCCCCGGTAAAGGCGCAGCTCCGCGAAATCGGGGTCGGCCTGCAGAATCTCATCGATGTTTCCAAGCGGGGCAGAATACCGAAAGATGTTCGACTGGTTATGCTTCTCTTCAAGCGCGACCTGAACCTCCTGCTGCTTCTCCGGACGGAACGTCTTCAGGCAAAGGAGGAAAAGGTAGGCGTCAGCGTCAGAATTTTGAGAATCGAAGATAGTCTCGAACGGGACAGACGTCAGGTCGGCAGGAAGGGGCGGCTTGGTTTGCCCGTAACCGGTAGCAAGCGCTTGGAGGAGGCGAAGCTGCGGCGACGTAAATGGTCCAAGCCCCGCAATCTTCTCTCTCACCCCGGAGTCAAAAATAAGCTCGTCGCGCTCCCTGGTTGCCTGGAGAGCGAGGCAGACTACTCGGTGCTCGAGCAGTTCGTCGGATTTTGCCATTGACCAGGCTTTCTCGTACCGCTCGTCCGCCTGGCGCCATCCCCACAAGTGGCCTTTTTCGAAGAACTGGTTTCCCTCCTTCACGTAAGCCTGATACTGCTCAATGGGGAACCGCACGCGAGCCTTGTGTCCGCCGCAGGCCGATAATCCGAGGATCAGAACGCCGAGGAAACAGCAGAGCAGGGTGTACCGCCTTCGTGTCATCGTCTCTCCTCCGCTCTAATTAGCGTCCGCACGTCAGAAATAGTTCCGTAGTGCGGCCCAAGCAAAGAACAACGGTTACAATAATTAGTAGGGCGCTCCCGAACTCCCTTCATCTTAAAGGCAACAAATTCGAGTATGGACTTGGCCATGCAGGCATTCTGGTTGGCGATGCTCGCCCTCCCGGTCGCCAGTATTTCCTGGACGGTGACGCATGAGGAGATCTTTCGGGAAGTGCGCGAATACTTGGAGGCTCGCTCGAAATCATCGCGCCTGCGGGTCGGCCAGAAGCTCCACTATCTTATTACCTGTGAGTACTGCTTCAGTCACTACGTGGCGCTAGGCTTTACGCTCCTCACCGGATTCAGGATGCTCCTCGAAGACTGGAGGGGTTACGTGATCTCGACCTTCTCCTTGGTTTGGATTGCCAACGTGTACATGACCATATACGCCCGCCTCCGCGTAACGCTGAAAAAAGAGCGGGTCGAGGCTGAGATCAAGGATCAGGAGCGCCGGGAGGACGAAGACGAGGACGAGTGAATGCTTTCAAACACGCCGACCCGCCTGACATCCCCTTCTCCCCGCGACATCTGCTAAACTCAACCCACCGATGCGCAGGTCGCTCATCTTCATCGCTCTACTGGCCCCAGGCGCGGCACCCGCAAATGTATCTTACGATCCAGTCCGGCTCGAGCTTCTCGACAGCTCGGGTGTCCGGTTCGTGATCGAACCGAGCCGTACCGATCACCGTCACCAGCCCGAGACCATGATCTCAGGGATTGCCCTTTTCGACTACAACAACGACGGTTGGCTGGACATTTACCTGGTTAATGGTGCGACCATGCCCGGTTTGGAAAAGGCGGACCCCAGGTTCCACAACCGTCTGTTCAAAAACCGGGGCGACCTTTCATTCCAGGACGTGACCGAAGCGGCCGGGGTCCAGGGCCGGGGATACACCCACGGGGTGATCGCCGGGGACTATGACAACGACGGCCAATCCGACCTGTTTGTCGCCGGACTTCGTGAGAACATCCTGTATCGGAATCTGGGCAACGGAACTTTCGAAGACCGGACGCTTAAAGCCGGCTTGGGGCCGGGCGATCCGGAGTACGGAACGCTGTGGTCAGTGGCGGCGGCGTTCATTGACTACGACAAGGACGGCTGGCTGGACCTCTTTGTCTCCAACTATTGTGTGTGGGACCCGAAAACCGAACCGATCTGCGGGCCGGCCGGTGCGCCTGATTACTGTCACCCACAGCACTATCGTGGCTTGCCCAATTCGCTTTACCACAATAACCATGACGGCACCTTCACGAACGTGTCGCGCCCGTCCGGGATTCGCCAGCATATCGGCAAAGGGATGGGGATCGGACCGGCCGATTTTGACGGCGATGGCTGGGTAGACCTGTTTGTGGCGAACGACACTGAACCGGCCTTCCTGTTTCAGAACCAGAAGAACGGTACCTTCAAGGAAATTGGCTTTGAAGCGGGTGTCGCGTACACCTACTCCGGGGCGGCGGTGTCGGGAATGGGGGTTGACGCGAAAGACATAGACAACGACTCCCGGCCCGACGTTTTTGAGGCGGCTTTGACGAACGAGACCATGCCGCTCTTTCGAAATCTCGGTAACAATCTGTTTGAGGAAGTTACAGCTTCCAGCGGCATCGCCGCCGTCATCCGGGCCAAGACGGGATGGAGCAACGGAATTGCGGATTTGAATAACGACGGCTGGAAGGATCTCTTCGTCGCCTGTGGCGACGTCATGCACCCGGAAGGCAGTTTCCGGGAACGGGCCCCCATGGGCAACGCCCTCTTTGTGAACCTCAAGAACGGCAAGTTTGCTGACGCTTCGTCTTCAGCAGGGGACCGCTTTGCGGCCGCGAAGGCGGTCCACCGGGGTGCCGCCTTTGGCGATCTGGACAATGACGGGCGAATCGATGTCGTCGTGACTGCGCTGAACGGCCCGACTGAAGTCTGGCATAACCAGTCTCCCTCCTCGAATCACTGGCTTTCGATCCGCACAACGGGACGGAAAAGTAGTCGCGACGGCATGGGGGCAAAAATCAAGGTGACGACGGCATCGGGCTCGCAATACGGGCACGTGAACACGGCGGTCGGCTATGGCTGCTCTTCCGATCCCCGGGTCCACTTCGGGCTCGGGAAAGACCAACGGGCGAGCCGTGTCGAAATCACCTGGCCGAGCGGTATAGTCCAAACTTTGGAAAACCTGAAAGCCGACCAAATCCTGACGGTGACCGAGCCGGAGAAGTGAAGGACCCGAGGGACACAAGGGACAGAAAAGACAGAAGGGACAGGAGACGCGCCGTCGCTGCGGTCCCTTCAGTCCCTTGTGTCGCTTGTGTCGCTTGTGTCCTCTAATTTCTGTAATTCTCTGCAGGACTCGTTTATCCTAACCCCTGGTGCCCATGGACAAGCCGCCGAGCCCCAGCCTATCTGAGGCGGTCGAAGTCAGACCGACACTTTCCCGCACTGAAGAGATCTTTGAGCACTGGAGACGGACGGTCGGGCTTTTTCTCGGCCCCGTTGCGGGATTGGTCGTTTATCTTCTCCCGTTCGGGAACCTGCAGTCGCACCGCCTGGCATCTATTCTGGCCTGGGTCATCACCTGGTGGGTCACTGAGCCGGTGCCCATTCCGGTCGCCGCTTTGCTGGGTGTCATACTGTGCGTTGTTAGCGGCGTAGCGCCTGCTACCAAGGCTTTCGCGCCGCTGGCCGATCCCATCATCTACCTGTTCCTCGGAAGCTTCCTGATCGCGCGAGCCATGTCGGTCCACGGCTTGGACAAGCGTTTTGCCTTCGGTATCATGTCGCTTGACTTCATCGGAAACAGCAGTTTCAGATTACTGCTCGCCTACGGCATGGCGGCCGCCGGGGTATCGATGTGGATCAGCAACACGGCCACGACCGCAATGCTTGCCCCCATTGGGATCGGTATCATCGGCGTCATGGCGCGAGCGAGTACCGCCGAGCAAGGTCAGGGTCGTTTTGCCAGCGGTTTCTTGCTGATGGCCGCTTACGCCGCCTCTGCCGGGGGCATAGGCACGCCGATTGGCACTCCGCCGAACCTGATCGGTCTGGCCCTGATCGAAAAATCGACGGGGGTCCACATTCCCTTTTTCCAATGGACGGCGCTCGCCTTTCCGTGCCTTCTCGCCATCCTCCTGGCCTTGTTCGGCCTCCTCTATCTCCTGCACAAGCCCGAGTCCGACGAGATCGTCGGAAGCAGGGAGTATGTGAGAAGTCAGTTGACGGCGCTCGGGCCGTGGAACCGGGCACAGAAGAACACGCTGGTCGCCTTCCTCGTGGCCGTGACATTATGGGTCACACCGGGTTTTCTTGCTTTGATCTGGGGCGTCGACTCGACCTTCATGAAGACTTACAACACGCGCATCCCGGAGTCCATAGCCGCATTGATCGGAGCCCTCCTGTTATTTGTAATTCCGGTTGATTGGCCGCGCCGGGTCTTTACCCTTAACTGGAAACAGGCCTCCGGCATCGACTGGGGGACTCTCATTCTCTTCGGCGCCGGCGTGAGCCTCGGGAATCTTATGTTTGAGACCGGGTTGGCGGAGTCGGTCGGGAAGGGAATTCTGAAGGTTGCGGGAACAACTTCGTTGGAGGGACTGATGCTGGTCGCGATTGTCGCCGCCATCGTGGTCAGCGAGGCGACCTCGAACACCGCCTCCGCCAATATGATTGTTCCAGTGATGATCTCAATCGCCATGGCGGCGAAAATGAATCCGATCCCCCCTGCCATAGGCGCCACTCTCGGCGCCAGCTGGGGCTTCATGCTCCCCGTTTCCACGCCGCCGAATGCGATTGTCTACGGCACCGGCTTTATCCCGATCACAAGAATGATCAGAGCAGGGTTTATCTTCGATATTCTGGGTGCTCTCATCCTTTGGCTCGGTCTCGTGATCCTCCTTCCGGTTGTAGGTCTTTGGTGAAACCCGGCCCTTCTCCATGGCTATTGATTTGCGCTTCGCTCGGCTGTTTAATTGGGCAGTGCGCGGAAGATCAGAGTGTTTGCTGCTCCTCCTGACCTGGCTTTTATGTTCAACCGGCCTCGCGGGCCAGACCGAAGAGGATATTGACTTCAACTCGGTCCGGGCCAATCCCGTCCTGCGGCAAGCCCTTTCCTCCAATTCCCCTTACGCGGCAACCACCGACGAGGCCAGCATCGAGTTCAAGTTCCGGGAGAATTGGGTTGACTCGCAAGTCGATCACTTCGTGAAACAGGTCCACCAGAGACTCTCAGACTTAAAAGGGAGCGTTCAGAATGCAGTGACAGCTTCCTCGGGGTTGCTCGCCGATACGCCGCAGAAAAAAGCGGAAGCCACAGTCGCCCTCCGACAGGCCTTGGCCAAGGCCGAGGACCAGTCAAGGGGCCTCAGGACGAGTCTGTCCATGATCCTGGTTGAGCTGCAGATGAAAGACAAGTTCGATGTGAGGGTAGGCCAAGGAGCCCAGGCGGGCGGCTTCGAGACGGAGATGAAGCTGTTGTCAGAACAGACCGCTAACGCAGAAAAATCGATCCGGGATTACTTCTTCAAACCGACCCACGTCACCAGCATTGCCGACCTGAAGGATGCCAACATGCTCGACTATCTGAAACGCGTCGAGCGCATCGCCCGGACGATCAGAGGAAAACTGTAGGGCGGCACCCCGCCCACAGAGCCGCACCCAAGCGCAGCGTTTTTTTGCGAGCGCGTCGGTTACCAGCGCTTTGCGCAGAGCTTGAAGTGTGCAAATCGTCCGTAACCGACGCGCTCCGCAAAAAAACGCTGCGCTTGCGGCTCTGTGGCCTGGGGTGCCGCGCCTTGGATTACCTCACCGCCCCCGCAAACTCACGCTTCGCTGATTTCGCCCCTGCGGGTTGGCCTGCTCCTTTGGCGGCCATGGCCGCCGCAAACCGGGTGTACTCCTTCTCGATGCAGATCAGATTGTCGGCGCTCATCTCGTCGGGCGCCGACAAACCGAGAAGGGACAGAACGGTCGGGGCCAGGTCGGCCAGTTTCCCGCACGGTCTTAAGGTCATTCTCGGGGCATCCGGGCCGACGAGGATACATTCGACCGGGAACAGGGTATGGCTGGTTTTCACCATACCAGTCTGGTAGTCGACCATTTGTTCGGAATTGCCGTGGTCGGCCGTAATCAGGACGTAGGCGTCGAGCTCGAGCAACCGCTGGACCACCCGCCCGACACATTCGTCGACCACCTCGATGGCTTTGCGCGCAGCCAGGGGATCTCCGGTGTGGCCGACCATATCGCCATTGGCGTAGTTCACGACGATGAACTGATACGCGTTATCGGCCAGGCGCCGAAGCAGCTCATCGGTGACGTTGAAGGCGTCCATCTCCGGGTGTGAAGCGAAGGTGGCCGGGTCAAAACGGCCCTTCACTTCCACCTGGTCTTCGTTTTTGTAGGGAGTCGTGGCCTTCCCATTGAAGAAGCTGGTTACGTGCCGGAACTTCTGGGTTTCGGCAATACGAAGCTGCCGCAGGCCGGCATCGGAGATCACTTCGCCGAGCAGGTTATCCATTGCCCCACTGCCGCTCATCGGGCCCATGATGTAATTCTCGAATTCATCGTAGTAGCGTGTCAGTCCCACGTAGACAACCTGAGGCCTGACCGTTATTTTCCCCGGGTATTTTGGATCGAGAAAGGCCATGGACAACTGAATCGCCCGATCCTGGCGATAGTTCGTGTGCAGGACGCTGTCGCCATCCTTTATCCCCGCATAATCCCCGATGACATACGGCGGGATGTACTCATCGAACATCGGGACGTCGTCGGGCGTCTTGTCGTTTTCGTAGGACTCGCGGACGGCCGCCTCGGCGCTTGATGCTTTCCGGCCTTCGGCAAGGACCAGGCAGTTGTAAGCGGTATCTGTCAGTCTCCAGTTCTTGGAACGATCCATCGCATAGTACCGGCCCATGATCGTCCCTATGGTCGAGCCCCCGACCTGTGCCATCACCTGCCGTAGCTTCGCCATGTATTCCAGGGTGCTTCTAGGTGGGGTATCGCGCCCATCCAGAAAGGGATGGATGACAAGTGCGCCTTCCGGAAACTCCTGGCGGGCGCGGCGCATGATCTTGAAAAGATGTTCCTGGTGTGCGTGCACCCCCTCGTCCTGAAGCAAACCTAACAGGTGCAGGCGGCTCCGGTGCCGGCGCCAATTTTCAGTCAGAAGCCGCCACTTCTCCGCTTTGAAAAATTCGCCGGTTGCCAACCCGTCATCTATCCTCTTCAGCTCCTGTATGACAATTCGGCCCGCGCCCATGTTCAGGTGACCGACTTCCGAAGAGCCTTGATAGCCGTCCGGGAGGCCAACCGGTACACCGGAAGCATCGAGCAGGCACCAGGGATATTTCTCCTTGTACGAGTCGATATTCGGGGTGTTGGCGGAGAGTACGGAGTTTCCCTCCGGGTTCTCGTTGTAGCCCCAGCCATCACGGACGATAATGCACACAGGACGCATACAGTTCCTCTCCTCTCCTTGGGAAAAACTGATGATACAACGCCCGACCGTCGCACGGCAAAATGAGAGGGAAGGATCAAAGGGGCAAAGGGTCAAAGGGGCAAAGGGAAAAGGGCACACTGGCTGCCGAAATCGCTTTTTCTCTTTGCCCCTCTGCCCCTTTGATCCTTTGCCCCTTCCCTTTCCCCCTGTTTTTCCCACCAACGGCTGATATATTCATATGAACACTTAAAGCGGACAAACACCATGAAAGAAGAGCTGGAAAAGCCTGACGGCGTTGCCGAGGAACCCAAACCGACGGAAGAAGCGGGGACTTCAGAAGGAACGGGGACCAGCCTGGTTATCACAGGCGAAGTCCTGCCTGAAACACTCGCCATTATGCCGGCCAAACGCCGGCCGTTTTTCCCGGGTCTTCAGATCCCGATCGAAGTGCCCGAGGACCAGGTGAGCACCCTCGAGTACGCGATCCAGTCATCGAACCAGACTGTTGGAATCGTCTTGGTGAAGAACCCGGAAGCCCCCGCGAATGCGGAGAATCTCTATGAGGTCGGCGTCGCCGCAAAGATCGTCCGTGTGGCGAGAGCCGAACAGGGCGGGCAAATCCTGATCGCCTGCATGGAGCGCTTCAAAATCGTTGAGGCGACCGATGCCCCGCCCGGAGTCCTCGCGCGCGTCGAGTATCACTACGCGACTGATTACAACTTGAACTCCGAGCTGAAGGCGTACGCCCGGGCGGTGATACAGGGACTGAGGGAACTGATGGACCTCAACCCGCTCCAGTCCGAGGCGATCAGGCTCTTCTTGACACGCACGGCGCTCGACGATCCCGGGCGGTTGGCCGATTTTGCCGCCAGCTTGACGATGGCCGAGGGACACGAGCTCCAGCAGGTACTCGCCGAATTTGACGTGAGGCACCGGATCGATCGCACACTCGTACTCCTGCGCCATGAAATTGAAGTGTCCAAGCTCCAGCAGCAGATCAATCGACAAATCGAAGAGAAGATGTCGGGTCAGCAGCGGGAGTTCTTCCTCCGAGAGCAGCTGAAGGCGATTAAGAAGGAGCTTGGACTGGAGAAAGAAGGCAAACTTACCGAGATCGAAACCTTCGAGGAGCGCCTGAAAACGCGCAAGCTCAACGCGGAGGCCAGTCAGACCGTCCACGAGGAGATGGAGAAACTGCGAGTGCTTGAACCCGTTTCTCCTGAATACACCGTCACCCGCAATTACCTTGACTGGCTCACCGTGCTGCCATGGGGGATCATGAGCCAGGACAATTACGACCTGAAAAGGGCTCGCCGGATACTCGACCGGGACCATTATGGCCTGGTCGATGTCAAGCAGAGGATCATTGAGTTCCTTGCGGTCGGAAAGATCAAAGGCGACATCGCGGGATCAATCCTTTGTCTGGTCGGCCCGCCAGGAGTCGGCAAAACCTCGATCGGGATGAGCATTGCCGAGGCACTGTCCAGGAAGTTCTACCGGTTCTCTCTCGGTGGAATGAGAGACGAAGCCGAAATCAAGGGCCACCGCCGGACTTACATAGGCGCGCTCCCGGGAAAACTCGTCCAGTCGCTCAAGACGGTGGGGACCTCTAATCCGGTCATCATGCTCGATGAAATTGACAAAATCGGTGCTTCCTTCCACGGCGACCCGGCCTCCGCTCTGCTCGAAGTGCTCGATCCCGAGCAGAACCACGCCTTCCGAGACCACTACCTGGATGTCCCGTACGACCTCTCCGACACCCTGTTTGTGACCACTGCCAACCAGCTGGACACTATACCCGGCCCGCTGCTTGACCGCATGGAGGTCATTCGGCTGTCCGGCTACATCCTTGAGGAAAAGCTCGAAATTGCCAGGCGTTATCTTGTTCCGAAGGCATTGAAGCAGCACGGGCTTCCCAGCGGCCGGGTCGTGATTCAGAAAGATGCCCTGGCCGCGATCATCGATCAGTACGCCCGTGAGGCGGGAGTCAGGAACCTGGAGAAACAGATACGGAAGATCATGAGGAAGGCGGCTCTCGCGCTTGCCGAGGACTCCGAGTCGAAGCTCGTGGTGACCAGGAAAAATGTCGAGTCTGTGCTCGGAAAACCGTTTTTCACCGATGAAATTCTCTTTGAGGTTCGACCGGGAATCGTCACCGGATTGGCGTGGACCAGTATGGGCGGTGCTACCCTCCAAATCGAGGCGACCGCGGTCAAGAGTCAGCAGAAAGGGTTTAAGCAAACCGGTCAACTGGGCGAGGTGATGGTCGAAAGCTCCCATATAGCTTATTCGTACGTCATGGCGCACCTTCCGGACTTTGGGGCGAGCGCGGATTTCTTCGACGCCCATTTTGTTCATCTCCACGTCCCGGCCGGAGCCACGCCCAAGGACGGCCCTTCCGCCGGTATTACGATGGCAACGGCGTTGGTTTCAATGGTGACGGAGAAGTCGATCAGAAAAGACCTGGCGATGACGGGAGAGCTCACTCTGACAGGACGCGTCTTGCCCATCGGCGGAGTCAAGGAAAAGGTGATCGGCGCCCGCCGGGCGGGGCTCAAAATCCTCATCTTTCCAGAAGCTAACCGCAAGGACGTCGATGAGTTGCCCGAATATCTGAAGAAAGGGGTAACCTTCCACTTTGCGAGGGACTTCGAGGATGTAGTCAAGGCGGCGTTTTAGCAGAGTCGCAAGCGGACCAACCGAACCTAAAGGATCCCAGGGACCTCAGAGACCTCAAGAACCGAGACTCAAGGCCTGTCCCTGAGGTCCCTTGCGGTCTTTGAGGTCCTCTAGATTCCTGCCCACAGACCTACGACTGCGGCTGCGTGAAGAACTCAGCCCCCCGTTTCTGCATCTCCTCAGGGGTGAGATCTTCGACGTGCGTCGCGATGTTCCAGGTATGGCCGTACGGGTCGCGCACAGTCGCCCACCGATCACCCCAGAACATGTCCTTGGGCTGCTCGACCGGGGCGGCACCTGCCTGGGTTGCGATCTTGAAAGCAGAGTCTACGTTATCAACGTAGACTAAGAGGTTTATCGGGGTCCCGCCCAGCGTCTCGGGTGACTTGTTTCCCATTTCGGGAAATTCATCACAGAGGAACAGCCGCGAATTACCGATTTGGATGTCCGAATGAGCGATACGCCCATCGGGGAAGGGCATCCGGCCTAGCTCTTTAGCGCCGAAAGCTTTCTTGTAAAACTCGAGTGCTTGCGCGCAATTGCGAACGGTTAAATACGGAGTGACGGTATTCAAACCCTCAGGAACCGGCCTGGTGTTCTTCTTCATGGTACCTCCTTAGTGGCGGGTTGTTTCTTCTCACATTACCCAGAGTCGAGGGCCAGTTCAACTCGGTTCAAAGTTCGCCGCCGGACACGGCTTGCCACTTGGTTACCTAATTGATTAAGTCGTTACTGTACAAGGCGTTCCTGAGATCGTCCTTGAGGTCTTTGAGGTCCTTGAGGTCCTTTACGGGTTCGCTTCTTGCTTTACCAGCCTCATCACGAACTCCTGCTTCTCACTCCGTTTGTGTGTGCCCTTCTGGAGCGCTATCAGCTCGGCGGCGACGCTTATGGCTATCTCCTCGGGCGTTTCCGAGCCGATGTCCAACCCTATCGGGGCATAGAGCTTCTTGAAGAGGTCCGGTGAGAGCCCTTTTTCCAGGAGGCTCGTGACGGTCAGGCTGATCTTTCTGCGACTGCCCACCATGCCGACATAGCGAGCGGGCGTCTGGATCGCACGTTCCAGGGCGATCTGATCATGGCGGTGTCCCCGCGTCACGATCAGGACGAACGTATCAGAATTCACGTTGAAGCCGGCGAGATCGGTTTCGAAAGGCTGGCACACGACATCCGCGCCGGGAAAACGTTCCGGCGAGGCAAAACGGGATCGGTCATCGACCACCGTGACCTGGAATCCAAGCGGTTGAACGACATCCGAGATCGATCTTCCCAGATGTCCAGCGCCAAGAATGATGAGCCTCGGATCCGGTGAAAGTGGTTCCACAAAGACCTCCACGGTGCCTCCGCAGACCAGGCCCTCGTTTTCGGCATCGTCGTCGTTCAGCTCGTACCTGACCATCTGGGCCCGTCGCTCGGCCATGACGGTCTGGGCGGCTTCCCAAACCGCCGCTTCGACACAGCCTCCGCCCACGCTCCCGACTGAGCTGCCATCGTCGAGAATCAACATTTTCGCGTTGTCTTTACGAGGGGTGCTCCCGATCCGCCGCACAATTGTCGCCAACGCGGCCCGGTGCCCGGCTCGCCTCAATTCGACGATGCGCTCGTAAATGTCCACAGACATCAGACCTTTTCCCCCCGGCCAACGCGCTCGGCGGCCTCCACAGCTCTCCGGTTCAGGTGACTGTTCCTGTAGCCGTAGCAAAAGTAAATAACGAAACCTATGACCATCCAGATCCCCAGTCGGTACCAGGTGACAGCGGGAAGGCTTGACATCAGGTACAGGCAGGCCAGAACTCCCAGTATGGGGACAACCGGGAAGCCGGGAACCTTGAACGGGCGCGGAAGATCAGGTCTCGTGTAACGCAGAACCAGCACCCCTCCCGATACCAGCGCAAAGGCGAGAAGCGTGCCGATACTGACAAGGTGGCCCAGCTGGTTTATGGGGGTGAGGCCTGCGAGCAGAGCACAAGCCGTTCCGGTGATCGCGGTCGTAATATGGGGCGTGCGGAACCGGGGATGGACCTTGGCGGCAAAAGGCGGCAGCAGGCCATCCTTTGCCATGGTGTAGAAGATTCGCGGTTGCCCGAGCAGCATGACCAGTATGACCGAGGTGATTCCCGCAATGGCCCCAAGCGAGATGAATGTGGACAACCACGGCATGTTCAAAGTTCGAATGGCGAGAGCAATCGGCGCCGGTACGCCGAGTTCCTTGTAGTAGACTACGCCGGTCATAACCGCCGCCACCGCCAGATAAAGAACGGTACAGATCGCCAACGACCCGAGCATACCTATCGGCATGTCCCTTTGCGGGTTCCGGGCCTCCTGGGCCGTGGTGCTCACCGCATCAAACCCTATGTAGGCGAAGAAAATGACGCCGGCACCCGTAACCATCCCGTCAAAACCGAAAGGCATAAACGGGTGCCAATTCGTCGCCTTCACATAACCTGTTGCCGCGGCCAGGAAGAGCAGAACAACGCCGATTTTGATGACAACGATGGTCGCGTTAAAGTTCGCCGATTCTTTGATTCCAATAATAAGGACGCCTGTCAGGAACAGGCATATGAAGGCAGCAGGGAGGTTGAACAAACCAGCCGGCTCGGACCAGGGTGAACCGGTCAGCGAAGCCGGAAGATTGACACCCTGGCTTCTGAAGACCTCCACGAAATAACCTGACCAGCCGATCGAAACCGTCGATGCGGCAAAGGAGTATTCGAGGATCAGATCCCAGCCGATGATCCAGGCAAAGAATTCCCCCATGGTGGCGTACGCATACGTGTAGGCTGATCCTGAAACCGGGATCATGGAGGCAAACTCGCTGTAGCAGAGTCCTGCCAGGGCGCAGGCTGTCCCAGCCAAAACGAACGAGAGAATTATAGAAGGGCCGGCGTGTTCGGCGGCCGCCGTTCCCGTCAACACGAATATGCCGGCGCCAATGATCGCGCCGATGCCGAGCATGATCAGGTGTACCGGACCCAGTGTCTTCTTCAGCTCGGTTCCGGTGTGAGCTTCACGGAGGATCTCTTCAACCGGTTTGGTTCGGAATAGCCTTTCTAGCATTCACACTCCTTTGATCCTGTTCTCTTGCTCGTCTTGCCCGAGATGGACGGGCGATGAGTTGGTCTCTTTCAGAATGTAGGTCCTTTTCCCTTGGGATTCGTGATAGGTGCGAACGATCAGCTCGGCAACCAAGCCGGACAGAATAAACTGAACACCGACAAAGAAAACAAATACCGAGAGAAGCAGCAGCGGGTTCCGGTGCGCCCGAACCTCGTAGAAGAAACGTTGATACAAGGTCACCGCAGCCAGCAGGACCCCGACGGCGAAAGAGATGAAACCGAGCCCGCCGAACAGGTACATCGGTTTGGTCGAGAAGCTCCCCAGGAATTTGATCGTAATGAGGTCGAGCAGGACCTTGATCGTGCGAAAGATCCCGTACTTGGAACGGCCGGAACGCCGGGGGTGGTGCTTGACCGGCAGTTCGGTGACGCGAGCGCCGGCCCAGCTCGCAAAGATCGGAATGAAACGGTGCATCTCCCCGTAAAGACGGATGTGGCGCAAGATATCCCGACGATAGGCCTTCAGTGTGCACCCGTAGTCGTGCAACCGGACTCCGCTGATCCAGCTGATCAACCAGTTGGCCATGTGCGAGGGCAGGATTCTGGTCAGCCACGGGTCCTGCCGGTCCTTCCTCCAGCAACTCACCACATCCGATCCCGCTTCCAGAGTCACGATCACCTGGGGTATGTCTTCGGGATCGTTTTGCAGGTCGGCATCCAGAGGAATGATGATCTCTCCGCGGGCATGGTCGAAGCCCGCCGCCATCGCGGCCGTCTGCCCGAAGTTTCGCACAAATTCGAGCAAGCGGACGTGAGGATCAGAATCGGCAATTTCACGGAGAAGGGCGGAACTGCCGTCGATGCTCCCATCGTCAATGAAGAGCACTTCATAGCTGCGGCCGAGCCGGCCGAGCGTCTGTGACAGTTTGTCGTGGAGCAGGCGCAGATTCTCCCGTTCGTTGTAAACCGGGATGATGATCGATAACTGGGGAGTGCCTGGGACTTCTGTTGGTGACAAGGTAGACGGCGCCAATCCTGCGGTCGATCTTATATCCGTCACGTCTTAAGCCTCCAAGGAAAAATCGGGCGTTAGTATATAACTTCGGTTTTGAATCGACAATTTCGAGAGGCAGGCCCGTCGCCGCACGCAACGCCGCGTAGTCCTCCGCCCGGACGATCAAGTAGACGACCTTGTCGGATTTCAGGCGCCCGGACGCTTCCTCAAGAGAATATGCTTCGAAAACGGGCCGCCCGAGATAGAAGACCAGGCTCGGTACCGCTAGATTGAAATAGCCCGCTTCAACTTGATTACCTAGACGCTCCGACTCCACCCGGATCTTCTCGGCAAAGGCCGGGACCGGCTTGTATGCCTCAAAGGGCGGCAGGTAACAGAGAAACGCGAGTGCGTAGAAGGCGGCCAGGGCGCCTGCTGCGACCTGCAATCGCCGGAGGATCAGGCCAAGAGCGACAAAAGGGGCGGCGAGCAATGGCAGCCAGAGAATATTCGCGCTCAGCACCTGGCAAGCAAACAGATAAAGCACGACCATGCTGGCGGGCAGGAGCGCGGCACCCCCCCATGAAAGCCAGCGGGGCGGCGCCCGCCGAGTTAACCGATCGGCCAGCCATAGTGCCGCCGCCGGGTACGCGGGCAAAATGTAATATTCCTGCTTGTTATGCGAAAGGGAGAAAACGACCAGGAATCCAAATACCCAAAGGAGAAGTAGCCCTGGGAGTGCAGGCGTCCCTGGGAGTGCAGGCGTCTCGCCTGC
>RPQK01000025.1 GCA_003819755.1 Acidobacteriota bacterium
AACTGACAAGCTGACAAGCTGACAAACTGACAAGCTGACAAGCTGACAAACTGACAAGCTGACAAGCTGACAAACTGACAAGCTGACAAACTGACAAACTGACAAGCTGACAAGCTGACCAAACTGACAAGCTGATAAGCTGACAAGCTGACCAAACTGACAAGCTGATAAGCTGACAAGCTGACAAGACTGACAAGCTGACAAGACTGACAAAGGAACATCGCAGATTAAAGAGGCAACGAGAATGTCATCATCAACAACAACGCCGGCCCCAAAACCGAAGAACCTTAACCGGCTCGGTCTGGCGATGGCTGATTACAAGGGAGCGCCGTCGACACTGTGCTCAGGTTGTGGGCATGACGCTGTAACCAGCCAGATTATCAAGGCCTTCTACGAAATGGGAGTCGATCCGAGCCAGGTCGCGAAGATGAGCGGGATCGGATGCTCCAGCAAATCTCCGGCGTATTTCCTGAGCACCGCGTTTGGATTCAACGGAGTCCATGGAAGAATGCCCGCAACCGCCACCGGGGCGGTCCTCGCCAATCGGCGGCTCATGTGTATCGGCGTGAGTGGCGACGGCGACACTGCGGCGATTGGCTTGGGGCAGTTTTGCCATTTGCTCCGGCGGAACGTCCCTATGATTTATGTTGTAGAGAACAATGGGGTTTACGGACTAACCAAGGGACAGTTCTCTCCGACGGCCGATCTCGGGACGCAGCAGAAAAGCGGAATCGTGAATGACTTGCCCGCCATGGACCTCTGTTCTCTGGCGATCGAGTTGGGGTGCAACTACGTAGCCAGGTCTTTTGCGGGTGACCCCAAACAATTAGTGGCCCTTCTGAAGGGCGCTATCAGCCACAAGGGCACGGCCTTGCTCGATGTCATCAGCCCATGCGTCACCTTCAACAACCACGATGCTTCTCTGAAGAGCTACAAGTGGGCGAAGGAACACGAGGAGTTGCTCCACCAGATCGACTTCATCCCGCACTTCGAGCCAATTCAGACTGTCGATTACGCCGAGGGACAGGTTGTCGATGTCGAGATGAGGGACGGCTCGCACATCCGGCTGCATAAGACGGAGCGGGGGTTTGACCCGACTGACAAACAGGCGGCCGTGCGACTGCTGCACGAGGCCCGGGAGTCCAACGAGTTTTTGACCGGCCTTCTTTACGTGAACCCCGACTCCAAGGATTTTGTCGAGCTGCTTGACCTGGTTGATGAGCCGTTGTCGACGCTCCAGGAAGACAGGCTTCGCCCGAAGCCCGAAGTGCTTGAGCAGATCATGCGAGAGTACATGTAAACGCGCCAGAAGCGAAGGGACACAAGAGACACAAGGGACACAAGGGTCCTTTCTGACGTAAGCGTCTCTTGTGTCCCTTGTGTCTCTTGTGTCCCTTGTGTCTCTTGTGTCCCTTGTGTCCCTTCCCGCACTCCCTCTTGCGTCATCACGTTGTAATATGGTAAAACACTGCCATGGAGAGAGAACTGCGGAAGAATAAGGCCCTTTGGGGTCTTTTTGATGCCATTGTCCATCTCAATGACATCGATGAATGCGCGAAGTT
This sequence comes from Acidobacteriota bacterium, assembly GCA_003819755.1. GTDB lineage: Bacteria > Acidobacteriota > UBA6911 > RPQK01 > RPQK01 > RPQK01. The sequence continues at coordinate 1,563 of RPQK01000025.1, forward strand.
CTTACGCGACCTTTGCACGTTGGCCGAGCTTCAGGCGATGGCAGAACGGTGGGAGGTCGCGCAGCTGCTTGCCGAACAAGTGCCCTACCGCCAGATCGCGGAGCAGACAGGCTGCAGCACTGCCACCATCACCCGCATTGCCCACTGGCTTCACCACGGCGAAGGGGGGTACCGGATGATGCTGGAACGAATGGCCAAGGCGAACGACGAGGGACGGCGGCAGAAGGATCAAGGATGAAGGCGGAAGGATGAAGAAACTAAACGGCGACAACCTGAAGATCGCTCTCCAGAGAAAAGGGCGTCTGGCCGAACCCTCCCTGCAGCTTCTGAAATCTGTCGGGATGGACTTTGATTACCATGAGGGGAAGTTATTCGCTCCCTGCCGGAGCTTTCCGCTCGACCTCCTGTTCCTGCGCGACGACGATATACCCGAATACGTGCAGGACGGAGTCACAGATCTCGGCATCGCCGGACTCAACATCGTGCAGGAACGCGGAGCGGCCGTGGCCCAGCTTGATTGCCTGGAGTTCGGTTCGTGTTCTCTCTCGATTGCCGTCCCGCGCAAAGGTCCTTTCAAGACCGTCTTTGACCTGGAGGGGAAAAGAATCGCGACTTCACATGCGGCAATCCTGGCCCGCTTCCTGGATGAGAAGGGAGTCAGGGCGAAGATCATCCCAATCTCCGGCTCGGTCGAAATTGCCCCCAGCCTGGATGTGGCCGATGCGATCTGTGATCTGGTGTCTACGGGCAGCACTCTGCGGATGAACGACTTGGAGCCGATCGAGCTGGTTCTGAAGTCCGAAGCCGTCTTGATCGCCAACCCGTCGTCGCTTAAAGACCCGCGCAAGAAGCAGCTCATTGATCGCCTCCGCATCCGTTTCCAGGGAAATATCCGGGCCCGCAAGACGAAGTACGTCATGATGAATGCGCCCGAGAGTGCGCTCGCTCAGATCAGGCAGATTCTCCCCGGAATGAAAAGCCCAACCATTGTCCAGCTTGCCGAGCCGGGGATGATTGCCGTGCACGCGGCTGTGCCCGAGGAGTTTTTCTGGGACGTGATAGAGAAACTCAAGCAGGCGGGGGCGTCGGATATTCTCGTCGTTCCTGTCGAAAAAATGGTGGTGTGATGGAACAGTACAGACTGGCCGATCTAACCGCTCCGGACGTCAGGAAGCTGTGCCAACGTAATCCCTTGGAAGACGAGTCTATTCTCGAGACTTGCCGCCTCGTGTTTAAGGATGTCAGGTCCCGAGGTGATCAGGCGGTTCGGGAGTATACCGCCCGGTTTGATCGGGTTGAACTGAGTCAGTTTGAAGTGACCCCGGAGGAATGGCAATCGGCAGAGCAGTCGCTTGACCCCTCGGTTGTCTGCTCTCTGGAAAAGGCGGCTTCCAACATCTCGAAATTTCACGCCGAGCAACTGGGGAAAAGCGAGGAGGTTCAGGTCCAGGAAGGCGTGTTGTGCTGGCGGGAGCGCCGGCCGATCGACCCGGTCGGCCTTTACATTCCAGGTGGAAATGCCGTGCTGCCGTCCAGCGTCCTGATGTTGGGGATTCCAGCGAAATTGGCGGGCTGCGAAACGGTTTTGCTTTGCGTCCCGCCGCGAAGTGACGGTTCGGTCGCGCCCGAAGTTCTCGTGGCGGCCGCAATCGCCGGGGTAGGCCGCGTCTTCAAGATCGGAGGAGCCCAGGCAGTTGCCGCCATGGCCCTCGGGACCGAGACTGTCCCCGCCGTCGCAAAGATCCTGGGGCCCGGGAATCGATGGGTGCAGACGGCCAAGTTGCTGGGGATGTTCCACGGAGTCGCTATCGACATGGTGGCGGGCCCAAGTGAAGTGCTGGTGGTGGCGGATGCCGCCGCCGACCCGCGGTTGGTGGCCTCCGACCTCATTGCCCAGGCGGAGCACGGGAGTGACAGCCAGGCGATTCTTGTCTCTACGTCTGAAGCCACGATCACGGAGACTCTCCGAGAAGTGGAACGGCAGCTCGCGGACCTCCCCAGGCGGGAATACGCGGGTCACGCCCTCAACGCGAGTTACGCCATTTTGACCGAGAATCTGGACCAGGCGTTCGAATTCAGCAACAGCTACGCCCCGGAACATCTGATCCTCCACTTGTCCGAGCCCCGGCGGCATCTTGGCCAGATTCGAAGTGCGGGCTCGGTTTTCCTCGGCCCCTGGTCACCGGAGGTCGCGGGTGATTATGCATCGGGGACGAACCACACCCTTCCGACATCGGGTCTCGCCCGCTCATTCTCCGGGGTGTCGGTGGATAGCTTTCTGAAGAAGATGACGGTGCAAGAGCTGAGTCAAGAAGGATTGAGTGGCTTACGCCCGGTTTTGGAGACGCTGGCATCAGTCGAAGGACTGGAAGGCCACCGCAGAGCGGTAGAGATGAGATTCGAGAAGGCGGGCCGCGAGCGTTAGCGAGCCTTCGGGACGGGATCGCCCGGGTTTTCTACTCTTGAGGAGAGAATGATGAGCATGGGCAGTGGTTTTGATATCAAGACCTTGGTACGGCCCAATGTCCTGAATCTCGAGCCGTACCATTCGGCCAGGGAGAAGGTGCTGGAAGGAGTTCTCCTGGACGCGAACGAAAACCCCTACCAGGAGGAATGGGAAGGGGTTTGCCTCAACCGTTACCCGGACCCGTTTCAACGGAAGCTTCGGCGTGCTCTTGCCGATTGCCTCGGGGTTGGGCCGGAGTCCATTGCCGCAGGGGTCGGCTCAGATGAGGTGTTGGAATGGGTCTTCAAAGTCTTCTGCCAGCCGGGCCGTGATTCGGTCGTGACCGCCGAACCAACTTACGGCATGTACCAGGTCACCGCGGGCGTTTTTGGCGTCGATTGTCATTGTTTCCCGTTAAGCGAAAGTTTTGACTTTGATGCTCAGGGATTCCTGTCGGCTGTTCCTGCTTCTGCCAAAGTTCTTTTTCTGTGCTCGCCTAACAACCCGACGGGGAACCTCCTGAATCAGGAACAGATTCGGATGGTGTGCCGGAACTGGGGCCGAATCGTGGTTGTGGATGAAGCCTACATCGATTTCGCAGAAAGTGGATCGATGCTGGGCGATCTCGACCTTTTTCCGAATCTGGTCATCCTGCGTACGTTCTCCAAGGGATACGGGCGGGCGGCCGTCCGCTTGGGCTACGCGATCGCGTCTCCTGAAATTATTTCGTTTTTCCTGAAGGTTAAGACGCCGTACAACCTGAGCGCCCTGACGATGCAGCTTGGCTGCATGGCCCTCGCGGATCGGGAATCGCGCGACGCTAACATCAGTTCTCTGCGGCGGGAGCGGGAGCGGGTCAGGTCGGAGCTGACCCGGCTGGATGGCGTTTTTCTGGTCTACCCCTCAGACGCGAACTTCATCCTGTTCCGCTGCCGGGAAGCATCGGCGATCGTCAATCGCTTGTTTGACAAGGGGATTGTGGTCCGCGACAGAAGCTCCGTGCCAGGTCTCGCCGACTGCATTCGAGTCAGCATCGGGCTGCCGGAGGAAAACACGCTCTTTCTTACAGAACTGGCTAGATTGCTCGGAGGAAACTGAAAATGAGCGAACGGCAAACCACCCTCGAAAGGGAAACCAGGGAGACACGGATCAAGGTCAGGGTCGATCTGGACGGCAAGGGAGATGCCAAAGTCGACACCGGTGTGGGCTTTTTGGACCATATGCTTGAATTGCTGGCCCGGCATTCCGGTATCGATCTCACGGTGAAGGGTGCGGGCGATCTGCACGTGGACGAGCACCATCTGGTCGAGGATGTCGGGATTGTCCTCGGGCAGGCGCTTTCCCAGGCGCTTGGGAGCAAGACCGGGATCGAGCGGTACGGCTCGGCGATTATCCCCATGGATGAGGTCCTGGTTGTGGCGGCGATAGATCTGAGCGGAAGGTTCGCCTTTGTGTCCGATTACTGTCCGCAGCGGGCGGAAATAGGCGATCTGCCGACCGAGCTGGTGGCCCATTTCTTCCGCTCGCTTGCGTTCGAGCTTCGTGCGAACCTCCATTTCAAATTCCTGAACCCTGGGGAGAACGAGCACCATCGCGTAGAAGCCATGTTCAAAGGCTTCGCCCGCGCCCTTCGTAACGCCGTCCGGTTTGACGAGAAGATGGCCGGGCAAGTGCCGTCGACGAAGGGGGTATTGTAGGGGCGGTAAAAAGACCTCAAGGACCTCAAGGACCTCAACGATCGCAAGGACTAAGCCTGACTGTCCTTGTGGTCGTTGAGATCCTTGAGGTCCTTTTCCGGGAGCTCAAATGATCGTCGTTATCGACTATAAGGCAGGCAATCTCTATAACGTCGGCAACGCCTTACACCACCTGGGCGTGGAGTTCGTCTTTTCAGGGGATCGGAGTGTTGTCGAGAAGGCGAGCCGAGTCATTCTACCGGGGGTCGGTTCAGCCAAACCGGCCATGGAGTCGCTTGACGAATTGGGGCTGGTGCCTGTCCTGAGAAACTTGTCCGTCCCCTTTCTCGGAATTTGCCTGGGACTTCAGTTGCTTTTTGAGCGCTCCGACGAGGAGCAAACCGCTTGTCTTGGCGTTTTCCCGGGAGTCGTAAAACGCTTCGACAGCACGCACTTTAAAGTGCCGCATATTGGTTGGAACCAAGTCACCTGCGAGTCTCCCACAGTTCTGCTTCAGCAGATTCCGGACAGCAGCAATTTCTATTTTGTGCACAGTTATTACGCACCGCTGTCAAGTGGATTGACAAAAGGCACGACCGACTACGGAGACCGCTTTTCCTCGGTTGCGGCAAAGAACAACTACTGCGGCGTTCAGTTTCATCCAGAGAGATCAGGGGAATTGGGGTTGCAGGTTCTGCGGAACTTCCTGGAGGCGATAGCATGTTGATTATTCCCGCCATCGATCTCATCGGAGGTAAGTGCGTTCGGCTCTTGAAAGGGGATTACGACGCCCAGACGACCTACCAACAGGAGCCGGTTGAGCAGGCCCTCAAGTTTCAGGCAACACGGTTCCAGCGATTGCACATCGTCGACCTGGAAGGGGCAAAAGACGGGCTGGGCAAGAACCGGGAGGCTATTCGCAGGATACTTCTGGCCGTCAAGATACCCGTCCAGATAGGAGGAGGCATCAGGACCGAACGGGACGCCGAACAGCTCCTCTCATGGGGCGCCCGGTATCTGATTCTCGGCACGGCGGCGCTCAAACAGCCCGAAACGGTCACTCAGTGGACCAAGCGCTGGGGGGGAAAACCGTTTATTGTGAGCCTCGATTTGAGAGGCGGGCGGCTGCGAAGCGAGGGGTGGCTCGAGGAGAGCCGGGTTTCACTCCAGGAAATGGCTCGAAGGATTTCGGATTGGGATGTTACGCAAGTCATCTGTACGGACATCGAACAAGACGGCACTCTCGACCATCCCAACTACCAGACTTATTCTCAGCTTCTCAGCCTGCTGGGTCCCGACCGGACGCTCATTGCCGCAGGCGGTGTCTGCAATGTGGAGCAGATCAACCATCTGAAGCGGATCGGAGTCGGGGGAGCGATCGTCGGGAAAGCTATTTACGAGGGACAAGTCAGCCTGGAGGAACTCGTCAGTGCTTGCTAAAAGAATCATCCCGTGCCTGGACGTCACCGGTGGCCGCGTGGTTAAAGGTATCCACTTCGTCGATTTGCGCGACGCGGGGGACCCGGTGGAGCTGGGGAGTCGATATTACCAGGAGGGCGCCGACGAGCTCGTATTCCTCGATATTACCGCGACAGTCGAAGAGCGCAAGACGGTTCTTGAGTGGGTCCGGCGGGTCGCCGACTGCATTTTCATTCCTTTCACCGTCGGGGGCGGAATCGGGAGCCTGGATCAGATACAGGAGTTGCTCCGGGCCGGAGCGGACAAGGTGTCGCTCAACAGCGCCGCGGTCAAAGATCCCCAGCTGATCAACAAGGCGGCCTTGGCGTTTGGGTCGCAATGCATTGTCCTCGCCGTCGATGCAAGGCGCAAAGCGGACAGCTGGGAGGTTTTCGTGGGCGGTGGCCGGTATCCCACCGGAATCGACGCTCTGGAGTGGATACGCCGAGGGGAAAGCCTGGGAGCGGGCGAGATCCTGCTCACGTCAATGGACCGGGATGGAACGCTGGCAGGCTATGATCTGGAGTTGCTGAGACGCGTATCGGACAGCACTCGCATTCCGCTCATCGCTTCAGGCGGAGCAGGAAAGCCGGAGCATCTGCTGGCCGGGCTTCAAGAAGGCGGCGCCGACGCGGTGCTCGCGGCGAGCATCTTTCATTACGACCAATACTCGATTTCCGAAGTAAAGAAATATCTGGCCGCCCACGGCGTGCCGATGCGCATGGGGGCGTGAGCTAAAAGGACCTCAAGGAGACAACCAACCTCATGTCCTTGAGGTCGTTGAGGTCCTTGAGGTCCTTTCCGTCCGTTACAGCTCGAAGGAGGATAGTTTGGACCCGAACACACTTGACTGGTCGAAGCTCGGTGGACTGCTGCCAGCGATGATTCAGGATCAACGAAGCGGCAGGCTCTTGATGCTCGCGTTCATGAACCGCGAGGCGCTCGAGAAGACGCTTGAGACGAAACTCGCTACCTTCTGGAGCCGGAGCCGGCAAAAGCTATGGTGTAAAGGAGAAACATCGGGCAACTACCTTGAGGTGAAGTCCATCCACACCGATTGCGACAAAGATTCGCTCCTCCTTCTCGTCGAACCGCGAGGACCGGCCTGTCACCTCGGGACCACTTCGTGCTTCCTGCCGGACAATTTTTTCTCCGGAGTCGAGTTCCTGGCCTACCTCTCCGATCTCATCAAGAAGCGCAAGGAACAGATGCCCGACGGATCGTACACGACCAGCCTGTTCAAAGGCGGGCTCAGTCGAATTGCGCAGAAAGTTGGAGAGGAGGCCGTGGAGGTTGTGGTGTCGGCCGGTGAAGACAGGCAGAGGTCGGTAGAGGAGACGGCCGATCTGCTGTACCACGTGTTGGTCTTCCTGGAACAGCGCGGAATCTCTCTGGGGGACGTCGTGACCGAGCTCGAGCGCCGTCACTCACCCGGCTAGCCGCTCGGCTTCCGGCTCTTCCTCCTCGTACCGCTTGCCTGCTATAAAGGCTTGAATAAATGGATCTTCGGAGGCGTGAAACTCCTCCTTGGTCCCCTGGAAGCGGATCAGGCCACTCTTAAGCATCAGAATTCGATCGGCCACAATGTCGATGCAACGCAGATCGTGCGTAACAACGATCGAGGTGAGATGTTCGCGCTTGTTCAATTTGCGGATCAGGCGGCTGAGCGATTTCCCGATGATCGGGTCGACGCCGGTAGTGGGCTCGTCGTAAAGAATGGCTTCCGGATTGTTGGCAATGGCCCGAGCGATCGCCACCTGTTTCTTGGCGCCGACGCTCAACTCGGTGTAGGCGGCCGACCCCCAGCCTTCCAGCTCGACCGCGTCCAATAGATATTCCACCCGCTGCCGGATCTGCTCCTCGTCGGTCCAACCTTGTTCCCTAAGCGGGTAAGCGATGTTCTCCCCGACGTTGAGGAAATCGAAGATAGCTCCCCCCTGAAAAACGTAGGAGACCTCTTTGCGCACCTCAAGGAGCTCGGCCTCAGTCATCCGGGTGATATCCTTGCCTTCGAGCAGGATACGACCGCGGTCGGGTCGGAGGAGTCCGACCAAAAGTTTAAGGAGCACGCTCTTGCCGGTACCGCTTCTTCCCAGCACCCCGAGCGTCTCTCCTCTGTAGATCTGAAGGTTCAGTCCGACGATAACCGGATGGTCGAACGATTTATCGACGTCAACAACGTCAATCAAAACCTCTTTTTCAGTGGCTGGTCGGCGCTGGGGCGGCTCAATGACTTTAGCTTTTATCCAGCGGGCAGGCTTCAGGTAGCGCAGCAGGACGATGGCCACAAGGAGAAGGTAGATGATGAAGATGCCGAATACGACGAATTTGAAGAGCACAGATTGCGACTGCCGATTGCCTATTGTTGATTGATGACTGGCCGCCAGTCGGCACACGCCGACCCGGCAAGCATCAGTCATCAATCCCAATCATCAACGATCAACAGTCAATCGTCAATCAAACAACGGCCAATCGCTGGTTAGTGTCTTATTTGGAAACGGATCAGCTTGCGAGCCATCTCCCTCTTGCTCTCGGGATCGCTGTCCCGGTAGTTTTCCAGCCAGACGCGAAAGTCCTCGGCCTTGGCCTGCAGCACTTCGCACACCCAGCTGAAACTACCCGGGTAATATTCGTCCGAGGCGAACCAGTCAAGCGCGTCTTGCTGCCAGACCGCCCATTCCTTGTTGCTCGCCTTTTTCGGTGCAACGATGTCGCGGAACGCCTGGAGCAAGATACCGATGGCTAGATTTCTCAGGGCCGGATCCGGTCTTTTTGTCTGAGGATACAGGCCCTCACTCTCGATGAAGGATGCTCTCATTGGTCTAAAAAATTCTCTTTCGCTTGCAGACTACGCCGAAGGCTCTCTTGGCTTGGCTTCGCCCTCGACACTGTATTTGACGTTAGGGGCAAACAAAAGTTTCGATTTTTGTGGAGTAGCGGGGAAGAATTGGCGTTGTCGTCAATACGTTTGGGGAAATTTCTCCCGGGTTCAACAGAGCCGGAAGCGCGCGGAGAGAAGCGGGTATAGTCAGGCCCGAAAAAGACCTCAGGGACCTCAGAGACCTCAGGGAAAGGTGAGCCAGGTCCTTGATGTCTTTGAGGCCCTTGAGGTCTTTTTCGGGCCTGACTATACACCGGCCAGAATCTGATCCACCCGACTGTTTACGTCTTTCAGATACGCTTCGTCGCCCTTTTCCAGCTCGACGGTGGCGAAGCCGGTGAAGTGGACTTCATCGAGGGCTTTCCTGACTTCGGGCCAGTTGATGCTGCCTTCTCGCAGGGGAACGAACTTCTTTGTGTCGGAATTGAAGTCTTTCAGATGGAGCTTGAGGATCCTATCCCCGAGCGTGCGGATCCAATCCTGGGGGTACCCGAACAAAACGACGTTGCCCACGTCAAAGTAAGCCTTGACCCAGGGACTATCCAGCTCATCGACGTAACGGGCGAACTCCACAGGACTGAGCAGGAACTTGTTCCAGACTTCTTCGATCGCGATCGCCACCCCCAGTTCCTTCGCGAGCGGAATCAGTTCCCGTACCCGCTCCTGAGAACGGGCGTAGGCGTCTTTGTAGCTGGTTTCCGGATTAACGACGGCCGGAACCAGCAGGACAGCGCCGGCTCCCCATTCCTTCGCGTTACGGAGCGAGGTTTCCATCCCCTTCATGCTTTTTTCGACTACGGTTTTGTCGGAGCTGGAAAGCGGGAACTTCCAGTGGTCCATGTTCATGACTGAGTGGATCTTGGTTCCCGTCTTCCGGGCGGCCTCTTTGATCTCCGCCACCACAGCCGGGTCAGTCACTGTCTGGGCTTCAACGCCTTCGAATCCGACGCGCTGGGCGAGTCTGAATCGGTCTTCATAGGAGAGCTGAGACGGAAGCATGCTGATAAGCACGCCTTTCATGATTGTCTTGCTCCCCGCCGCAGGTTGTGCAGTGTCCTGGCCGGTGATAAAACCGAGTGAAGCTACTGCGCTGCCCGAGATCTGCAAAAACTCCCGCCTGGTTCCTTTACTAAGTGTCATGGGGGCCTCCGAATTCATTTTATCGGATAAGACAACGTAGTTCCGGTCCGGGTGTTGGTCACCTCAAAGGCTGCCGCCGAGGGAGCGACACTGAGCTTAAGCCAGTGTCCCTGGCAACTTGCCTCGGGCGTGAGGTTCGCGATGAATTCGTCAGGAGAGTTTTCCTGGGGCTTGTTCTTAACGTCCTTGTGCAGCTGATAAGCACCCTTCACGCTCGGCACCGTGCGAAGCAGGCCGACGACCTCCGGGTCACAGCCCTTTTCCTCGCCGTTGGCCATGATGGTCACAGCCGGGGAAAGGGAGGCCAGCAGCACCGGGTTATTACTGATCTTCAAGCCGTGATGATCAACCATGCAGGCGTCGACTGGCCCGATTCGGTTGTTAGGGCAGACCAGCTCTCCTTCGACATTCCAAGTCAGATCCGCGCCATGGAAAAACTGGAAATTGCCAAACTGAAGGAGCAGAGCGACGCTTGCCGCATTCTCATCGAACAGCTGCTTCTTGTTGGGCTTCAGCTGGGCGCACTCCGGATTGGCCGCGCCTTCATTCTTGAAGACGGAACCCCGGGCCGCAACGCAGGTGAGATGGACCGGTACTTTCCCCTTCTTGATCGGTATTTCATCGCCTGCCGTCAATGTCTGCCGTTCTCCCTTATTCGCCATCATGTACTCGGTATAAAGGATCTCGAACAGCGGATCTTCGGGCAGGGCGGCGATGGGACCCCGATCCAGGAAGGCCTTGATTGGCACCAGTTGCGACAACTTGAGTGCGGATCCGTAGTGATCGCGATGAAAATGAGTCGTGACCAGGAAGTCGATCTGGTTCAGACCAGCCTGTTCTTTCAGCACCGCGGCAATTCGTTTTGCATCGCGCCCGTCGTCGCGTCTCCACCCGCTGTCGATCAGTATCGATTCCCGCTCGGGAGTCACGATCAGCGTGGCGCCACCGCCTTCAACGTCAATGAAATAGATGTCGAGCGTCTGGGCTTGTGCGGCAGGTGATAAAAGCGTGAGAAACAGTGCGATTCCAAGAAGCGATCTCATGAACACCTCTCCGGGTAAAAGCGAAAAACCGCCTTAAGTTTAGAACAGGGCCAGTAGGCTGACAACTGGCGCTCTTCTCGGACAAAAAAACAAAACCCGTCGCGTGTGTCCCTTCTGTCCCTTCTGTTCCCTTGTGTCCCTTCCAACTCTGGTATCATCGTTTCTTTTCGGGTGACGGAGTGAAACTGGTCAAGGGAGAAACAGTCGAGACTGAGGTGACCTCAGCCGCCTACGAAGGTGTCGGGGTAGCGCGCGTGAACGAGCTGGTCGTCTTCGTGCGTGGCGGAGTACCGGGGGACAGAGTCCTGGCTCGGATTCTACGATCAAAGAAGCGTTACGCCGAGGCGGTCGTCGAACAGATTTTGCAGCCCTCTCCGCAGCGCGTCGAACCTGTCTGCTCGTACTTTCAGATTTGTGGCGGATGTACGTGGCAAAACGCCGATTACGAGCTCCAGCTCCAGTTCAAGAGGCAGCAGGTGGCCGATCTCTTCTGCCGCATTGGCGGTTTGTCCGACGTTCAGGTCAATCCAACCCTCCCTTCCCCCAAGCTCTATCACTACCGCAACAAGATGGAGTTCACCTTCGGGTCCAGGCGATGGCTGACCCGGGAAGAGATAGCAGATCCAGGGCCTGCAAATAAGGAATTCGCGCTCGGTCTGCACGTCCCGCAGCGGTTCGACAAGGTGCTGGACATTGAGCGATGCCATCTCGCTACCCTTGTCACTTCCGAAATCGTGAATCACGTCCGAAGAGTGGCCCAGGGCAATGATTGGGCGCCCTACGACACGATCAAGCACGAGGGTTATCTCAAGAACCTGGTGATCAGGGTTTCGGAGTTTAGCCAGCAAGTCTTGGTCAACCTCGTCACGACCGAGCGGCACACGTCCCGGATGGAGTTTCTCGCGCGAGAGCTCGTTTCCCGATTTCCGCAGGTCACCACCGTGGTGAACAGCGTCAACGCCAGCCGTTCCCCGGTCGCGACCGGCGAGGAAGAAATTTATTACGGGAGCGGGAGCCTGGTAGAGAAGATCGGCCCCGTTGCTTACACGCTCGAAGCGTCTACCTTCTTTCAGCCCAACACGTTGCAGGCTGAAAGACTGTACGGGGTGGTCCGGGATTTCGCCCGACTGTCCGGGCGTGAGACCCTTCTTGACCTGTACTGCGGAATCGGGGGTATTACACTGTTCCTGGCCGACCAGGTCGCTCAGGCGATCGGGGTAGAGAACCAGGCGAGATCAGTCGAGCTGGCCCGTCAGAACGCGGCGGCCAACTCTACTGAAAACTGCGAATTCCTTGAATCGGATGCCGCCGCGTACATGAGAGAAACGGCCGGCCGATCTTCCCCACCCCCCGACGTTGTGACGATTGACCCTCCTCGTGTCGGCATGCACCCGGATCTGGTCGAAAGCCTGCTCCGTCTGGGCCCGCGGCGCATCGTCTACGTGAGCTGCAATCCTGCGACGCAGGCGAGGGATTTGGAGGTTCTGACCGGCCAATATGCGGTGGAGAAAATTCAGCCGGTCGACATGTTCCCGCACACTTACCACATAGAGAACGTGGTCGCCCTCGAGCGGCGGTGACGCACACCCTGGGCCTTACACCCTCAATACAATCTTCCCCACATTGGCATTCGATTCCATGTAGGCATGCGCCTGGGCCGCGTCTGCGAGCGGGAAAATGCGGTCGATCACGGGGCGTACCCGGCGCGTCTCGAGCAGTGGAAGCACGTGCCGGCCGAGGGACTGCGTGAGTGCTATTTTCTCCTCGACCGGGCGGGACCTGAGAACGGTTCCGATGATCGTCAGTCTCTTGTTCAGAATCAACGCCAGGTTCGTCTCGGCTTTGGCGCCGCTGAGCAGGCCAACCAGGATCAGGCGGCCGCGCATTGCGAGCGAGGCGAGATTCTTCTCCCAGTATCCTCCGCCGACGAGGTCGATAATCGCATCGACGCCCTGATTTCCGGTCTTCTGTGCCACCATCTTCGCAAAATCAGATTCTCGATAGTTAATGCCGACATCAAGACCCAGCTCTCGAGCCCGGTCCAGCTTTTCCTGGGAGCCTGCGGTCCCGAAGACGAAGCAGCCGGCGGTTTTCGCGAGCTGAAGCGCGGTCAGGCCGACGCCGCTCGCGACGGCGTGAATCAGGAGCCGTTCTCCCATCGCCATTTGGAGCTGCGAAAAGAGGGCATCGTAGGCTGTGCCGAAAACTTCAGGGACTGCGGCCGCTTCCTCGAAGTCGAGGGAATCGGGGATTCTGAGGAGCATTCGTTCCTCCGTCACCACCTTCTCCGCATATCCTCCACCGCTCAGAAGCCCCATCACCCGGTCGCCTGGTTGCCACTCGGACACCGCTTGGCCGGTCTCCTCCACGGCCCCCGCGAATTCCAGGCCGGGGACGCGCGGGTCGACCCCCTTGGGAGCCGGGTACCTTCCGATTCTCTGCAGAAGATCCGCCCGATTCAGTGCTGTCGCCTTAGCTGCAACCCTGACCTGTGACGAGCCGCAAACCGGATCATCGATCTCTTCCACCCGGAGCACCTCGGGCGGGCCATGTCGAGATATAACAACGGCTTTCATGGAGTCAGGATAACTCAGGACGACGAAGCGAGGTATACTAGCCCCTACACCCATGGATCTAATTTCATTCTTTCGCCCCTCACCTGAGAAGCAGATTGAGAAGCTTCGCAAGAAGGTCAAAGAACCCCACGGAGACCCCGCGACCAGGATCAATGCCGAACGAAAGCTGCTGGAGATGGGGAGCGAGCCGGCGATATTGGCCCTCCTCGATCGATTCACCATCAGCGCCTCGCCTTCCCGGCAGGATGAAGAGGAAAAAGAAGAACTACTAAACTGGATTGTCGAACTGAGGGAGACGGCCGTGCCTCCGATTGTCCGTTTTCTGAAACGGGAGAGGCAGGTCTACTGGCCGTTTCGCGCACTTCAGTCGATCTTGCCGGCTGATCAGATAGCGAAGACCGGAGAGGAGTTGCTCCTGTATCACTGGGAAAATCCCCCGGCTAGTCCCGACCCGACCGCTCAGATGATCCGGCTGATGGAGGGGCACCACACGCCGTCTCTTCAGCAAACCATCAGGAATTACCTGTTGCATGAGGATGATGACGTCCGGTTGGCCGCCCTCGACTACTTCTTAAAAAGACCCGAGGAAGAGGCTCGCGAATCGGTATTGGAGTCCTATCTGGATTCCGAAGATCGGCCGAGGATTCGAGCTCACATCTTGGATCGCCTGGTCGACCTCGGGTGGAGCGTGCGCGGGTTCCGGCCGAAAATTGAGGAAACCCTGCCCGAAGGGTATGTCATCACGCGCGATGGCGCGATTAAAGCGATATTGCGCCGGCCGTAACCAATTCACGATTTATGATTGACGATTGACGATTGGGAAGCGGTGAGCTCTCCGCTTTTAATCGTCAAACGTCAATTCGTTCCCCTTGTCACCCTGTCACCTTGTCACGGATAATCATCCCAGTACATGGCTACCGCCTTTGACGTCTTCTACGAGAACCCTAATTACATCCAGTACAAGAGGCACCTTTTCAATTACCAGCTCAGGAAACGGATTATTGAAAAGCACCTTTCGGGGTGTGGGAAGCCTATTCTCGATATTGGAAGTGGCATTGCGCCGATGGTCCCAGCCGGGTCCCGGACTTTCCTTTCCGACATGTCTGTTCCTGGTATGCGGATAATGAAGGGCGAGGGCTACGAGTGCACCATCCTCGATATTCAGCAGCTGGGGCTGCGGTCGGGCAGTGTCCAAACCGTTGTCTGCTCAGAAGTTCTCGAACACATACCGCAGGATGATCTTGCCCTTGCCGAGTTGAGCCGAGTGCTTGCGCCTGGAGGGCGGTTGATTCTGACCGTTCCACTGCATCGTTATTACTGGAGCAAGGACGACGACGTGGTCGGGCATTGCCGACGGTACAACCCCTCGAAGTTGTCCGAACAGCTCAAGCGGGCAGGGTTAAGGGTGCGAGGCGTTAAGGCGGTGGGAAGCATCCTGGAACGAGGCCTTACCCTCAGTAGCGTCTGGCTCTTCCAGACGCTCAGCTCCGGCACGGAGGAATGGAAAAGCCGACCGACCGCGTGGTTCAAGGCGGCAAACCGGCTGACGGCAGCCGCGCTGCAACTGGCCGCCCACCTAAGTCCGCAAGCCACGAGCAGTATCGGGCTTTTTGATTGTCAGAAGCCCTGACATTACGAACCAGGAAAAGACCTCAAGGACCCCAAGGACCTCAAGGACGGTTCACAGCTTCTTGTCCTTGAGGTCCTTCGGGTCCTTGAGGTCTTTTTCTGGTTCGTGGATAACCCCTTCGTGTAAATTCGTCTAATTCGTGGCAATTCGTGGACCAGAATCCGCGATCCGAATCGTGTTATCCTGCCCGGAATGATTTCGAGGATGGGGAGGGTTCTCGCTTTCGCTCTCGGTGCATGCCTGATTCTCCTTTACTTATACGAACTTGACCGTTACGGCTACTGGGAAGACGAGATCTACACGGCTCGGGATATTGGTCTGTCAAATCAATCCGACCAGCAATCCGGGTTTCGGCTCTCCTATACCGAGCTCACCTATCGCAACGACAACCACCCGTGGCTCTACTTCTGGGCCCTTGAGAAGTGGGTCCGGCTGTTCGGTTTTTCGGAGTTTTCGGGCCGGGGTTTCAGCGTTCTCTTTTTCGCCCTGGCGGTCGGCGTCCTGATCTTTTCGGCCCGTACCTGGGGAGCCGATCGTCCGGGCGTCTGGGTTCTCCTGGTTTTCGGCGTCAGCACGGCCTGTTTTCTCATGGCGCGAGAGGCGCGCATGTACAGTATGGCGTTCTTCCTGGTCTGCCTCTCGCTGTCGCTTTTTGTCAGCCTCTATGACGAGGCCAAAGCAGGGCGAATCAGCAGTAAGAAACTTGTTGGCCTTGTTCTCGTCAACACGCTCGGGCTCTACACCCACTACTACGTTCTCTTCTTCTACGCCGGAGAACTGTTTCTGGCTGGTTGGCTGCTCCTGCGCCGCCGCATCTGGAAACTTGTTTCGGCCCTCACCGTTCCCGCTCTGCTGTTTCTTCCATGGATTCCGCAGTTGTTGCGGCAGAGGGAGCGCAAGTACGAATCCGGCCTCTGGGTGATCGGGCCCCACGATCCGGAGTCTTACTACCGGATGGTGGTGAGTGAGGGAGGAGATGCAATCTCACGGCTCGTCTTTGGCTCGACCTTCGCCTCGCGGACTCTGGTGCTCGTCATCGGTGTCAGCGTTGTGGCTTACCTGCTCTTACGATGGAAGAACGTGGTAGGGCGTGATCCGGTCGGTCTGCTCGTGGTGCTGGCATTTGTTCCCTACGGGCTGCTAATCGGGAACGACCTCTTCCACCATACGATTACACTGACCCGCACTAAGTATCTGTTCTTTCTGATCCCTCCCCTGTTGCTTGGTTACCTGCGCATATCCTTGAGCAACCTTGCGCCGATCAGGTTCTGTCTTCTGGTGTTGTTTCTGGCATACAACGTGGAGGGCCTGGGACGGGAACGGCTCATCCAGGCTCACCCGGACTGGCGCGCGATCTCTGATCAGGCCGAGCAGAGCGCCCGACGGATGCCGGTGGTTGTCGGCGACGATGACTATTTTCTCTGCCTGAGCTACTACTACGATTGGCGCAAGGGGGACGTCATGAGCGAGGAGTGGCTCAGTGTCTATCCCGAGGATTTCTGGTACCTCGTTCTGTACCTCCCTTGGAATACAGACACTCAGCGCCGGGTCGCAGACCTGCAATCACGCTTTGAGGAGGTCGAGCGGACAGAGGTCGACCGGTTCTCGGTGCTGATTCACTTCCGGCTCCGACCGGCGGCCCAAACAACGGAGAGTGGCGTGAATCAAAGCGCCACGCAGGTTCGAGCGGAATTCTCAAGTCCGGCTACTCTGCTCCTCCGGCCTCAAAGACTACCGGCGCCATGACGGAACCCAGAATCTGGTAGGTTTCGGCGTTTTGAACGAAAGCGACGACCGCCAGTTCGGCCCGGTTGAAGCTGGTCGGCGCCTCCTCGAAAGTCAATTCCCACTCCTTGGACAGCTGGTCCAGGTACTGCTTCAGTTCGGCCTCGATTGCGGATACGGAGCCGGTCTGCTTGAACTCGAAATCAGGGGTTGTTATCCGGGTGCCCTCACCGCCATTGAGGAGCTTGCGCACGACGTTGCGGTGCAGATGCACGCCGTTCGACCCGGTGTAATGAACGGTTTTCTCCACGAGGGCGACGAAAAGCCGCACGTCCGCTTTTTCAGTACCCGTTGGAAGTGTTACTTTTCCGTTCGCTGTAACGTTGTCCTTCTCACCCTTCACCTGCAGGTCGATCCGGGCCTTTTCGCCGGGCTGAAGCTGCGCCTTGATGACCTCCATGTATTCATTGAACGCCATCTCGGCGCGGGCCATTGGTCCTCCGCCCGGGTGCTTGTCGGTCCCCGAAAAGAGGGCAAGCGGAGTGGCCCGGACCTTGTAGAAGCGGGCGCGGGCGATGCTGTCGGGGTTGGTCATCGGATCAGGACCGGGGACGTGCAGATGATACTGCAGGACATTGAGCGTCTTCTCCGGGAAATGCGAGATGAGGCCATCGAAGGCGTAGTCGGCCGACTGGCATGGACCGCATTGACTCCCCGTGAAGAGCTCGGCGAGGAGGGCAGGGCCAGAGTAATTGCCTTCAAAACGCCCCGCCTCGAACAAGGGAGGCTGGTTGGCGTACGTCTTGTCCAGGAGCTCGTGAAACCCTTCCAGTGAGCCCTTTTGCTTCCTGAAAAGCTCTCGTGCCGTATTTCTGGCTCGACGGTTTCCTCCTCCAACATATGCCTGCAGATAGGCCTCCGCCGCTTCGTCGTTCTTCCCTTGCTTTTCGAAGACTTCGGCCAGATGCTCAGCGATATCGCCCTCACGAGGCAGGATTTGCAGCGCCTGGCGCAGTACGGCCACAGACTGATCCAGCTTGCCTTGTTTGTAGAGTGCCCAGCCGAGCGTATCGAGGAAGTTTCCCTTTGCCGGAGATCCGGGCTTGGCCTGGTCTGTCGCCTGGCGGGCCAGTTCTTCCGACTTCTGCAGCAGGCGATTTTTCTCGGCCAGCCGGAAAGCCACATCGTTCATCACGACCGCTTTGTCCTCGGCGGAAGCGACCGCTTCGTTGGCGGTTTCGGCGATCTTGTCGTCCGGTTGATCGCTTTCCAAGCTCGCATCAAGAATCTCCAGAAGAGCGGAGGTCCTTAGGGCCGTTTCGGGGTACTTCGCGAGAAAGTCGCGCAGACCGACCAGTCTTTTCGACAGATCGCCGGTGTTGCGGGCATTCTGGAAAGCCTCAAGCTCTTCGGCAGCGGGCTGCTTGATCTTCTTCAGCTCTTTCAGTTCCGTCCGCTCTGCCAGAAAGGAGAAGCCATTGAGAGCCTGCCCGGTTGTCTTACCCTTGATGACGCCCTCCTCGATTGTCCCCTTCAGGGTCAGCGGGCGCTGATCTGCAAGCAATTCAATAGTCACCGCGCCGTTCTCCACGGAGACGCTTTTCACACTAATTTCGAACGGCGCCGTGGTGCTGACGAGACCCGCCTTGCCGGGCTCCGGGAAATCGATGATGAAAAGCGGGACTTTCCTGCCGCTGTCGGAGAGGCCCTGGAAGATCCACCGGCCGGTTAGTTGTGTTTCCGCCGCTCCGAAGACAAGAGCGGAGCAGAGGACAAGAAGCAGGGCTGTCATTCTGGGCATCAAGAAAATCTCCCTCAAAGGACCTCAAGGACCGAGAAGCAGGGGAGAAGGGGAGAAGGGGCGGAGGGACGAAGGGAAAAGCAGACAAGAAACTCGATTTTCCCTGCTTTTCCCTTCGCCCCTTCGCCCCTTCACCCCTTCGCCCCTGCTTCTCGGTCCTTGAGGTCCTTTTGAGTCGTTAAACATCAAAAACCAGCAGCGAGGTCTGCGGAGGGGTTGTGACCTCCGGTCCATTCACGCCAAAATGAACGTTAATCTCGCTTCGCACCCCGAAGTCGTCGAGGTAGATACCAGGTTCAATCGTACAGGCAACGCCGGGGAGGAAGCTCCGCGTGTCGTGGGTTTCAAGGTTGTCGAAATTGACGCCGTTCCCGTGGACCTCGCGCCCGAGCGAATGGCCGGTCCGGTGGCAGAACTTGTCGGCGTACCCGGCTGCCCTGATCACCTCTCGAACGGCATCGTCCACCTCCCAGCCTTGCGGATAACAGCCTGACTGGGTGGACTGTTTCAGAAACTCGACACCCCGATCTCGAGCCCGACGGACGACATCAAATACTTCCGTGATCTGCTCAGACACTGTCCTTCCGTAAAACGCTGTCCAGGTGATATCGGCGTAGACCGCATCGGCCCCGACCGGTTTGGCCCACAGGTCAATGAGCAGGAAATCACCCTTACGCAGAGCAGCGTAGGAGGATTCGGAGGGCGAGTAGTGCGGGTTCCCGGCATTGCCGTTGACAGCGACAATCGGGGGCGAATCGCAAATAAGCCCTTCTTCCTCGAATCTCCGCTGCATGAACCTCTGGATTTCCAACTCGGATGATGCTCCCTTTTCGGACAGGTCGGCTGCTCCCTGTCGAAACGCCTGTTTGACGATCGCGGTGAGGATTGCCGCGGTGGCCCGGTGTTGATCCGCCTGTTCCGTAGTCCACCGGGTCTCGAACTGCTGGACCAGATCCGCAGACGAGACGACTTCTGCGCCGCAGGCTCTGACCAGTTCGACGGTCCCCGCATCGACCTTTGAGACGTAAGGCACGGCGCTTTCCGGCGAGTACTGCATTGCAACCTCTTTTGCGGAGGCGAGGAGCTGTTCAAGATGAGAACGGAGTTCCTGCCAGCGCAGGTAGACCAGCTTGTGCCCCGGCAGGTGGTCAAGCATTCCCGATTCGATCCGGTGTACCAGTTTGATCGGTTCACCTTGAGCCGGCACGAGGTAGAACCAGCGTCGAGTGGCATGGTAGGTGGGACCGAACCCCAAAATGCTGATCCCGATCGGGTCATTGGAATGGAAGCCATAGAAAAGCCAGCCGGGCACTCGGGCGGCCGAAAGGGCTGACTGGACCTGTTCGATGAGATTCGTTGTTTTCATGATACCTGCCGGTAACTTTCCAAGATTTTTTGGTGGACCGACTCGGCTACAGTCTGCAGGTCGAGATCCTTGTACTCATGATACTCGATCGGATCGTGGATACGGACTTCTATCTCCCCGGGCTGGATCATGGCCGACCCCCGGGGCAAAAGCCTGTGCGAGCCGATGATCGTCACGGGAACTAACGGAACTCCGGCATGCTGAGCGAGGAGAAAGCTGCCTCGCTTGAACGGACCCACCGTCTCTCCCCAGGTGCGCATGCCCTCGGGGAACACCACAATCGAGATCCCCGACCCGGTCTTCCGGCTTGCCGCCTCCAGGGAGTGAACGGCCTGGCGCGGGTTGCGTCGGTCGATGGAAATGTTCCCCGAACGCCTGAGGTGCCATCCGAGGAAGGGCCACCGGAAAAGGGATTCCTTCGCGACGAAGCGGAACTGAAAGGGGAGATAGGCCAGAAAGACCCAGATATCGAACATGCTGAGGTGATTGGCGGCCAGGATGTAAGCACGGCCCGGAACAAGATTCTCCAGGCCGGTGATCTGGACCTTCGCCCGGGCAATCGCGAGGATCATTCGAGCCCATAGCACCGCGCATCCATGCTGAAGCCGGCCGGTGCCGTCGAACAGCGAGCAGAGAACACTGATTGTTCCCATGAAGATCGTCAGAAAGAGGATCAGCGGGACCCGCCAAATGACGTTCATCTTCGCCAGCACGGCCATCACGAGACATGCTACGGGATGCGAAGAGCGGCGGTCAACCGGCGCGGGGAGGCGCAGGTGCAGGAGCGTTTTTTTATCCACGAATTACACGACGCGGCGGAGCCGCAACCAAAAGCCTGCCGATGAAGAAGAAAGACAGAATGTCGAATATCGAATATCGAATATCGAATGTCGAAGGAAGGGAAAAGCTGTAGACTCGGCGAATGTCGAAGGAAGGGAAGCCTCTCATCTGAACGCTGTCATCGACGAAAACAACCAGCTAATCTCTATATTCGTCTCCAGCATCA
>RPQK01000026.1 GCA_003819755.1 Acidobacteriota bacterium
AAACGGGGCATGGGCGCATCTCCTTCCGAGGGCGCTTCACAACATCCCTCCTTAGCTATAACGCTCGAGTTGAAAAATCTACGAAAGTATTTTTTCTAGCCAGTCGCGGCCATTGAAAAGGTGGGACTTACGCGGAGGTCTTAAGGACGGGCTGGAGATTTGTGCTCGCGTTTGTGCTTGTGGCGTGTGTGAACCTATCCAGCATCCGGGCGGCGGTCAGGAGATCGCCTTCGGAGACGATGTTGTACCTTTCGAACACGCTGCGGGTCAGATGCCCGGTCAGTTGCATGGCGACACGTTCCGGGACTCCGGCGCGCACCAGATTCCTGACTGCAGTTCGCCTCAGATCGTGGGGAATGCGTCCGAAGACTCCGGCCTTCTCGCACGCTTTTCGCCACGCCGCGCGAAAGTCGCGGATCACCTTGCCCTTCCGGTTGAAGACGTAGGGACAAGTCATTCCCTTGGCCTTCAGGCGCACGGCTTCGATCCATTGGCCTTCCAGCACGGCCCGCAGATCCCGTGTAAACGGGAAGACCCGGCCTTTGCGGTTCTTCGTCATGCCGGGGAAGAGACGCACGGTGCCGGCGCGGAAATCGACTTGCCGCCACTCGAGCGGCAGGATCTCGCTTGCGATCCTCCAACCGGTGATATAGGCGAAGCGAGCGACCGGCTGAAGCGGCTTGCGCAGCTTGGAAACCACCTTCTCGAACTGCTCCAGCTCAAAGAACCCCTGCCTGGCGTTGTCTTCCCTCAGCATCGGGAAATACGGTTTATGGAACAGGAGACCGGCCTTGATGGCGAGCGTGAAAGCACGCCTGATCACGCTCAGTTCGCGGTTGACGTTGGCGTTGCTGACACCTCCGGCTTGGCGCTCGATCACGTACCCGGTCAGATCGGCGGTCGTGATGGTGGTAGCCTTCCGATGGCCGAAGGCGGGAATGATGTGATTTTTCAAGCGGGCTTTGATGATCTCCAGGGACTTGTACTGGTTGATCGTGTAGTCGTCAACGACGAGCGCGGCCAGGTCACTGAACCTGATCTTTTCGCTCTTCGGGTTAACGGGCTTCCCGTCCGCGATCGCGCCCTCGCGCTTCCTCAGTAGCTCCTTGGCCTTAGTGACCTTTTCGGAGCCGCTCGATTCGCGCTTTTGCAGGCCGTCTTGATAATAGCTGATCCAGTAAAACGGACTGCCTTTCCTTCTGTAAATCGATCCCATAAAGCACCTCCAATTCCTCCCTCCCCTTATTCGTTCGTTCCACTCAGAGCTTTTCTTCATGGCCTCAAGCTGCTCTTCTTGAACCACGCGGCCAGGAACAGATCCGGCCTTTGAACCAAGAGCACGAGCTCGTTCATGTACAAGACATCGTGCTGGAGCATTTCCTGTACGACCCGGTGAATGGTGGCAGCATGGAGCTTCAGGAGTTCGTTGGTCTTGGCCCGGCCCTCTTGCCAGCCGCGTCGCCGTTCGTCTGGCGTGCGAATCTGCTTGAGCAGTTGTGGCGGCGTGCGCATAGTCCGAATCGAACCCTGTCCGCATGGCCGAGCGGCTGGGCGCGCAACCGCGCGAAAGCGAGCTTCGCCGCGAACGCGCTCACTAGCGTACGGGTCGCCCGCTTCATTCGCCGACTTCCGCCCCTGATAGGAAACCCGGCCAAGTCAGAGTCGGCTCCATGCACTGATCATAGTTTATTACGAGGTTTAAGGTCGCCTACTCGCGAACGGCAGATCCAGCTTGATTGCAGTGACGGCATGATCCGCCTCGCGGTAGGCGATAGTTCTCTAAGGTAAGGTGAGCTATATCTCCTGCGGTGGGACCGCCATGAGCGATCGAGCGGACAAGAGGACAGTGCGACAGTCCAATCGGCCTTAGTTGGTGTGCTGGCTCCGGCGCTTCCAGTTAGCCGGGAGAATGGTCTCAATCTCGTTGATGTTCATCCCCGGTAAAACGGTCGGGGACTTCAGGCAGGTAATCTTCGGATTGATCCCGCGTGGACGGCAGCTGATCAGGATGGAGTAGATCAGTGCTGCGCCAGGCGGTCCGGATGTCGGACAAACAGCCAGCGCTTGCTGGCGGCCAACTTTCGAACGGTACCACATCTCGACTGGAAAGATCCGGAATTTGCCATCGAGCGGAACAAGGGGCTCCAGGCATACTGTAGCTGCCCATGAAGGAAGGCGGTCTTTGATTCGGTAAGGGCAATCCCCTTGAGCCGGATTGGTCGTACTCATTTGAACTGAAGGTCGAAGGCGAGACCGGGAATAGTTTCACAGTTGTCGTCCACCACCCGACTTGATGGGTGTTGATAAAGGCTTCTTTTGTTTCTGTTTGTGTCTGTAACTAAATTGGTGGGAACCCTCGGCCTCGCAATAGTGCGCCAGAATGGCTTCGCGTATAATCGTGTACTGCCCATGGTGTGCCTCAAGCGGTGCATCAAGGGGCTTACCGCTTCCACTCTTCAATTTCCATCGATCGTTTAATCGAAAGCCGAGGACTTCCCTCCGCTTCGAAAGCGACAGATCCTTTGCTTACTAAACTTATGTTATGCCCCTGGCCACTTGACGCCACCAGAGTGGCCTGTTATTTTTTTAGCGGCTTTTCATTCTGAGGGGGGAAGAAGTAGGACGATGATATATGGACGTCGACGCGCTTAACACCTTCCTCAGGTGTCAAATCAGGCGTACCCGTCAAGAAAAAGGCCTGTCCTTGAGCCGAGTCGCTGAATTGGCGGGACTACCTATTAGCTCCTACAGCTCCTTGGAGACCGGTGCCTATCGTTTTACCATAGCGACCTTGTACAAAGTTCTTTCAGCCCTTCAAGTGGACATTGCCGAGATCTGGCCGCCTTTCTGGAAGGCCAAGCTTGACCTGTCCCTTGATCGGCTGAAAGAAGTGGACCAGCTCAATTGGTTCAGGATGCGAGAAATCTACTTGCGTTCGGTAGCAGACTCACTGTGTCTGGTGCTCAGCTTCCGTGAGTCGGTCGAATTCCTCGGCTGGATTAACTTTCCGGACAAGGACCGAGCGCTGTTGGCTCGATTTTTCCTGTCAAAAGCTGGGGACCTTGAAAAGCACGAATGGCAGGTTTTTTCGCGGAGCAGAGGGGAACGGCGTCTCTGCCTATGCCTCAGACGCGCCACCGTGGCGCCCTATCTCGCGGAACTGATCGGCCAATACCTCTTGATCTGGGAGGTGTCAAGGACCTTCTGAGTCAACAGGACCTTCTGAGTCACAGGACCTTCTGAGTCACCACAAACGTGCTTGTCACTCAGACCGTCTGCACGCTTTCACTTCCAGTTGGAGATAGGTCTTCCCGACTGAGCCCGGCCCTATCGGGCGCGTTGGAGCGTTCGCTCAAGAAGTCGAAATAATTCTCCCTCTGCCTGTGTGGCCCCTTCTTCCATTCCACTCAAATTCGGCCAAATCGACAATTCCCCCCTTTTCGATGATCCGATTTCCGCGCAGCCGAAATTCGCGCCACGAGTCTTCTCCGATACCGAAATGTCTCGCGACCCGCTTTCCAAGTCAAGCAACATTGACGCTGAAAGGAGGATGTGGTTTCGAAGTTCCAAAATAGCTCTTGGTGCCAGCAAATCCGGCAGAGCTTCGGCGCTTCGCTCCTCGGGCGAGCTGCTTGTTAGAACAACAGGTTCGTCTTGGAGCGAGGCCGCGCGCGTATCAGTCTAACATGCCCCGTCTACCCTCTCCCCGACGGCTTCGGTCAATCGGGAAACGAAGCAAAAAAGGCGCGTCTTTGAAACCGCGCCTAGAAGGAGGTACCAATGCGAAGAACCAAGCGAGTCGTTCTGATTTCCCTCTGTTTGTTCGGGTTGTTCCATTCTGAGACTGTAAGCGGTCAGGAGCAGCCGAGAGTCGGACCTGAAGACATCGCGCTCGGCTACGTCAGAGGGGAAATCCTTGTGCAATTCATGCAAAACGCGCAGGCGGATACAATGGAAGCGGCGCATCGGGCGGTAAGCGCGTCTGTTCTGACGACTTACCCTCATTCCCCCCGGCTGTTCCATGTACGGGTCCCTGGGGATCTGAACACGGCTATCCGCGCCTACAAAAATAACCCGGCAGTCGAATATGCCCAAAAAAACTATTTATACCAGATCCAGGGCGAACCCGACGATGATTACTTTTGGGAACAGTGGGGACTGAACAGCGACAATGATATCGACATCGATGCACCGGAGGCTTGGGACACGACAATGGGCAGTTCGAACTTCGTGGTCGGTATCATCGACACTGGCTGCAACCCCAACCACCCCGATCTGCAGGGGAAAATAACAGCGAACTCCAAAAACTTTACCGGGGGTGGCGACAATGCTTGGCAGGATTGGTCCGCCCATTCGCACGGTACCCACGTTGCTGGGATTATAGCAGCGAATGCGAATAACGCAGCAGGGATAGCGGGCGTGGCTCCGAACACCAAGATAATGGTGCTGAAGGCATGTGAGTTGGGGTGTCAAACGGCTCTGATTCGAGCCGCCATGGATCACGCGGCGGGAGAGGGGGTTAAAGTGGTGAACTGCAGCATGGCGATTCGTGACTATTGGCACTGCCCCAACCCCAACCATTGGTGGGTTTGGAGCAACCAGCCCGGCACGTGCACGGTCCTTGGCTGTGGAGCCCAGCTTGTCTCCGTTTTCGCCGACGATCCGGACCTCACCGTCCAAGGAGGAATAACCCAGCATCCAGAAACACTCTTTGTGTTCGCCGCCGGCAATTTCGGTGAGAGCTGCGAGGTGTCTCCATCATACCCCTGCAGTTGGGATTACTCCAACATCATCTGCGTGGGTGGGATTAGCCAGAACGGCAGTTTGTGGGACACGCAAACCCCACCAGGGCAGGAGGGCGCGGGTTCGAACTGGGGAGTCACCAGGGTGGATATAGCGGCCCCTGCTACCGACATACTGAGCACTGTGCGGACAGACGCAGGCTACCCCCAGAACGATCCTTCGCCGCTGCAGTTGTATGCTCCAGATCCGAGTTTTGGAAAAATGACTGGGACTTCGATGGCCGCCCCCCATGTGAGTGGGGTGATAGCGCTAATGTGGAGTAGGCACCCGAGCGACACTGCAGCCAGGATCAAAGAGAACTTGTTGCTGTCCGCTCAACCAGTTGCCGGGGGCGTTCTTCAGGGGAAGACTCGTTCGCTGGGTCTGCTTAACGCGGACGCGGCGGTTGACGCCTTCGGGGATAGCTTTGACGACGCTACCGACCAAACTGGGTTCTTCTCGTCAGAGCCTACAAAAAGCCGTTGGGCGGTTGCGCGCAATCACCCGGATATCCTGTGCGACACGCAGGTAAAGACCGTGAATGGAACTGACGATCGGGCAGTCGAAGCGCGGTTCAATGGGGTGGCCGGATCATTTGAGGCGTACTGGACAAGCGCTGTATTCACCGCCAATTATCCACCGCAGGATTATGTGCAGGCGATCACGCTCCGTGTCTCTATTCCAAGCTCCGATCCCCAAGGAACCGATCTCGCGGACAAGTCGGGGAGGATCGGGACAGGGCTCCTCAACTATGTTTCGAAGACCGCCTCTAACTGCAGCGGGTACGACGCGACATTCGGGGCTTCGGTGATCGCCGGAATAGAACTTGAAACGGGCGTCGCTTTCGTGAACTTCGATCCCCCGTTCACCACTCATTACTACGATGATGATCCGGCCGACCTCATTGACCTGGATAACGTCAAGGACGTTTCGATTGGGATCGGTCTTGGGGTTTCCAGCTACATCATGAGGGTGACAAATAGTGCAACCGGCGAGGAACTCTTCCGTAAGGATAATGTCCCATATCCGACCGGCTGGACGATTGGCGGATCGAACGTCAAGCCGGGCTTTCTCTACTACGGCGTCAACCCAGGCAGCGGAACACTATTCGTTAATTCTTTTGTTACGACGCAATAGTTTGGAGTTAGTCTATACCTACTCAAGCGGGTCTTGAGTAGGTATAGACTTTTTTCCGGGGGGAAGGAGTATGCGATGGGTAGGATTATTCTCTTGGTTTTCATCTCGGTCGCCGTCAGCCTGGCGCTCGAAACACAAGCAGTCGCGCAAAGTGGGGATGTGCTTGTAGCGAATATAGTACTCGGCGATGTAGGTGACGGGAAGTATTTCCAGTCGAGCATTCAGCTCGTCAATCTGGCAGATATTCCGTCGGAAGCCACAATTCACTGTTTTTCGAACGACGGCACCCTAACTCCCGCGTTCAATCTGGACTCTACAGTTCTCCCACCCAAGCAAGTAATTGAACTGTTCACGAGTGGCCCGGGTGCGTTCAGGGAATGCTGGTGTCGGATTAGACCCAATCCGGGCGACAGGATCGAGGTCAGTAGCCGAATCTCCCTATACGAGCCCTCAACTGCCGTCCCATGGCCCTTGACATCTGCGATGACCGCATCGGTCCGGATTCCCGGTTCGCCGCAAGCTCCCAAGTGGGATGTCCCGGTTTCACTTGTCCGCGTCGCTCAGTGTGTGCTTGATGCCAGCGCTTTGTCTGTTGTTAATCCCTCTGAGACAGCAGCCGAAGTGGACCTCGCCTTGGACTGGCATCGCTCTCCTAACAATGCAGTTCAGTATGGGCCGGTTCATTTGACGATAGCACCGCGAAGCAGGATCGCTCGAAGTCTGACAGCACTTTTTCCGGAGATAGCGCCGAAGCCGGAGTTGTACCCTTTGCCGACTCGAGCTCAAGAGCAAGGCGTCCTAACGGTTACGGCCAATCTCCCTGTCGTCGTGAGCGGGCTAGAAGTATCCTCTCCAAAAATTGTTTACAGCTCCATGTTGGCTATTCCGGAGTCTTAGAAGCATGGCTCTGTCCGGTTAGACTCGGTGAGAACGACCGACGCCCCCCGAACCGCACGAGGGTGTCAAAACTTCCGGCCAAAGCTATCGGTAACTTGATCGCGGGGGCGCCCCCGCCGGAACATAGTGCCCAAAGACAAACGCCACATTTTCGAACGTAAGCATCAAGCGAGGTACATTCCAGGGCGGGGTCGACATGATCGATTGGACAAGAGGTCAGTGCGACCGCCAACTGGCCTTAGTTGTCGTGCTGGCTCCGGCGCTTCCAGTTAGCCGGGAGAATGGTTTCAATCTCGTTGATGATCATCCCCGGTAAAACGGTCGGGGACGTGGGTCAGGCAGTCTTGCGGATTGATCCCGCGTCGACGGGAGCTGATCACAATGGAGTAAAGAACGACGCTGCGCAAGGCGGCCTCGGGGATGTCCTATGAACAGCCAGCGTTCACGCCCCACCGAGGATACACCCAGTCCGGACAGCTGACTACAGCATTTGTTGATGCACGAAGCGCATCTCGTGTTGAGCCGTAATTCCCAGCGGCTCTTCGTGTGCTTGCAAGTGTGATCAAACCGCCGGGAAAACCCGGGGGATCCGATAAGATCGAGCAAGTGCAATACCGCAGTAAATCGCTGCGGATGCCTAGTTTTTCAGGCGGAGCGGGGTTCAGGGAGGGCCGCGCCGTTGGTTGAAAAATCTACGAAGGAAAATTTGCAGAACGGTGCAAAACGCCGAGAAGCTGATTGCGGCCCGGTCAAAAATCAATGAAGGAGGGGCGGGCCACGGTTCTACTGCCGGACACACTGATTGCCACGGCGCCCTGCCGGGGCCGCCGTTCTGCGACAAACCGGGGCGTTCGGGTTCATGCCGACTTCGCGCTTGAAACATACACGGGACGCGTGCCCACCAGTGACCTCGCTGCCAGCGATCAGGAAGCGGCCAGAGACGTCTATCACCTTGACCCTATCGTCGCCGTCTGCAATCAGGCGCTGGGCACCAGATTGCCTGGAAGGCGGACCACGCCTGGGCCGAAGCCGCTTGAGCGGGCCGAAAGGGGTGATTTTATCCGGATGTAATCAAAACCAAACGCCGTGCGAGCATCCAAGAGCGATGCATTCGTGATGTGAGGGAGAGACCAAGCAAATTCAATCACAGGGGTCGGGCCAAACCACCCCCGACTCCTCGCCCTTTTAAAACTCTTGGGGAAAGGACAGGCCTCATGACAACCGGGTTCTTTCCGCGGAATCGTAGATTGAAAGTCCTGACACCTTCATTCCACCTAGAAGGAAAATCGGATTTGTTTGATGGCTGGCCTAATGTGACTCTTCGGGGTACGAACCGAACTGCTCCGTGCAGAAGTAGTTATCAACGCCGGTGAAAAAGGGGCCAGTTTGGCCCGTTTTGAGGAGTGCCAGGTGGTTTCGCCCCGTTCGCATGGAGGCGGTGAGCCGATCACAAGTTACCTGTTCCCACTCGCCGAGGTCTAGCCACGAGGTAGGCAAAATCGCTCTTAATTTCCCGCTGAGCAGAAGCACTCGCTCGATGTCGAACAGGGACGGCATCATAGGTATCGCGAGGCAACCTGGGTTGGTTGATGTCACGTACGGCATCGTGGATATTCTCCAGGCCCTCTCCTTTTGCCAATTCCTTGGCCGGCTCTATGCTTCGGCGATATGTCATAGGCATCGCACTCCACAAAAGCTCCCGCTCTTGCCAGATTGCGTTCCAGTTCTCCGGTGCCCGAGCCGAGTGACAGGCACCGAGTCAAAGGCAGGCGATTCGAGAAGTACTTCCGACCGCTGTACCTGGTCCAGTCGACCTGAGGATCCCTGGAAATCGAGCGGTTTATGCTTCTCAAAACCTGCGGGACTTCCACCCAGCTTCTTGCCTGCAGAAGTTTCAGTGAACTCGTCCCAATGCTCGTCGGTCCGCTCGGCTTGGTTGTCCATCGGCTCACCCTCGTGTCCGGTCTTGGGACAGGAATACTGAGAGGGAATCCCAACTGAACCACTGCTCGGGAAATTTCCTCACGACTCGCTCGAATTGGCTGACGCAGACCTGCAGGTCGTCTCTTAAGTGGCCTTTTAAAGCCACAGGCGGTTCAACCGTCAGACGCTGGCGGACCCAGTTAGAGGTATCCCTGATCGTGTAATACGGGATAATCGGTGCGCCAGACGCGTACGCTATTCTCAGAAAGTTGGTGGGGAAACTGCAAATCCTGCCCAAGAATTTCGCCGTTTCACGTTGGGGAGCCATGTCAGGCACCACATCAATCGCCATGGAGACGAGCTTGTTGGCACGAACGGAGGTCAACACCTCAAGTGAGGCAGACGCGGAACGCTGAGGATCGGCCGCCGCGGGTGCGTAGATTAGCTGATTCCGCATCTTCTCCTCCATCCACGACACCTTCTTTAGCGCATAGTTCAGGAAAGCCGGTGGCAGAGATTGTTCCCACGGATACCCTCGGGCAACGTGAGTGACTGGAAAGCCCTTGATCCCCATCGCAACAAGGGCCGAACAAACACATCCGACGTGACCCGTGAGCAGAATCGCGCCTCGCCCTCCCGCAATCGCTTCCTCAAGGATGCCGAGTCCTTCAAAGTCGAAGTACCTGTCTATGTTCGCGCGATTCCAGTGTTTGAAGTAGTAAGCATCCAAATCCTCGCTGGCCAGAACTTCAAAAAAGGCTCGGGCGATTGCCTCTGGCGCCTCGAAACCGGAGGAAGCCAGGTTGCTCTGAATCGATTGATCGTGCTTTCGCAAAAACGACTGAATCTGGCGACCCTGCCGACGGATTAATCTGCAAGCGATTTTTCGAGGCAGGAGGGACAATGCCGGAAGCAAGCCCAAGAAGTAAACTCGGTCCGGGAGTCTTTGAAGTCTCTTTTCCACGATCTCCGCCGGAAACTCAAGAAAAGCAAATAAAGAAGACGCGCCGGTCGCGGTTGGGACCGCTGAATCAATCGCCGGAACGATTGATTACCAAATCGAGCATGGCCGTGACCGAGCGGAAATTCTGAAGCACCAAGTCTTGAGCTTGGACGTTGACCTGGAATCGATCTTCCAGGAATCGCACTAAACGAAGGACACCGATTGAATCAACGATTCCCTGGGTAATCAGCGGCGTATCGTGATCAATGGTTGTGGTGGCAGCAAACTCGGTCTGGATGAACTCGGTAATCTCTCGCGCGACAGTATCGCGGTCACTGTCTCTCACTCTCTTGCTTGGCTCCATTAACGGTATCCGATTACGTAGCTGTTAGTGTTTAACAGGCTCATCCTGCAACTAGCGACATTTAGAAAGCCTGCCTCCTTCAACCACTCGATTGTCTCGTTGAGCCCGTGGTTCTCGCCTGTGGGTGTTATCGACATGAGAATCAGGTCGAACACCACCGGCCAGCACCGGGTGGCGGGCTGATGATCAGGTATGAACTGGGCTTGCACGACGAGGCACCCTGCCGAATTCACATTCGAGTAAAGCCTTTTAAGTAGCGCCCGACTTGAGGCAGGACCAATCGTATGAAGGGTGTTGGAAACGAGCACCACATCATATTTGCCTGGTATTTCTTCCCGACCGAAATCGAGCGGCAGGTAGTGCGGCTGGTTTTCCAGGCTGTAATGCGCTTCAATTTCCTTTGCAACTTCAAGAACCGAAGGCAGATCGAGCAATGATATCTCGAGTTGTCGATACTTGGCAGCCAGCTCAAAAGCATAAGTACCAGGGCCGGTTCCGACGTCCAGGAGCGTTTTGTATCCGCTGAGGTCGAGAAAATTGGGCAGATCAGCACCTCGAGACTTGGCATAGTTGTGCATCGCAAGGCTGAACTGCCGAATCTCAGCCTGATTCAACTGAGAAAAGAAGTGGAATATCGGCTGACCCGAAAGAACGGTCTTGTCCAGCTGACAGATGGCAGGCTGAACGCTGTAAAGAAACCACATCCAGGCGTCAAGAGAAGGGTCCGCGGCCGGCCCAAGCGTATCTTTGACGACGCCGCTCACCTGGTATCGATTCTCGTGGTCCACTTCCAGAAGCCTTGTTACAAGACCTCCCCTCAAGGCGCGCATCAGCCGGTGTTCATCGCAGCCCATGACGGCTGCAAGTTCTGGAAGTGTCTTGGGCCCGCTGTCGAGGAGACGAAAAACTCCGAGCCGGTGAAGCGCAAACAACACATTCGCGTAGAGAAAGCCCTCAGCAAGGGAGATAAGCCTGACTTGGTTCTCCTGTCTCTCTCTTTCCATAGGGAGTAGTAATATACGTTCGGCCTGGGAATGAGGTCAAATGCGCAGATAAGGTCCGTGCTCCAGAGTGGACGAGGTTCCTTCGGGCTGAGGGCATCGGTTAGCTCACTTCGCCATCACGGTCAACAGAGCCAGCGCCTCCATCCCCGTAAACGAGTGTTTCCGCTTGTGTTTCAGACCCAGCACGGATTTTGATCAACTGGACTTCCTTTTCAATCCCTTGGCGTTGATTGTGCGGGGGAACAGGGGACGCGGGGAACAGGGGGGGACAGGGGACGCTGACCAGAAAGGGGGAAAGATAAGGGTTTGTGTATCAAGCGGTTAGGGTTGCAAAAAGAGCGGGGAGAGACAGGCATGGCTACCTGTCTCCCTTAAACGTTGGCGCGATCAGCCGTCAGGCTACTCGGCCTTCTCCTCGGTTTCTTCCTTAGCTTCGCGCTCCTTGCGAGTGCGGCGCTCGCGCTTTGGTTTGCCTTCGGGAGCGACTTCAGCGGGGGCGGCGACCGCAGGTTCGGGTTTACGCCCGCCTGTCAGTTGCGCGATTTCCTTCACTTTGGCCTCGAGATCGGCAACGATCCGGTCGCTTTCCTCGTCCTTCTTCTTAGCCCGCCCGATGGTTTCATCCGACTCGGCGAGGACGGAGAGGAGAACGGTGGCTTCCACATCGCTATGCGGCCTGACCTCGATTCGGTAGTTTCCGATTGATTTCACCGGCTGTTCCATCAGGATCTTCCTGCGATCCAGGTGGATACCCTGAGTCTCGAGAAGGTCGGCCAGGTCTTTCGAGGTGACGGAACCAAACAAAGCCCCCGTATCGCCGGCCTTCCGGCTCACGATCAGGTGGATCTGGTTCAACTCGCCGGCCAGAAGCTCGGCCTCTTCCTTGAACTTGGCCTCTTTCTTGGCCATGGCGAGCCGTTGCTGCTCGATCATTTTCAAATTGCCGGTCGTGACGGTGATGGCCAAGCGGCGGGGAATCAGGTAATTGCGCGCGTAGCCGTCCGCCACCTTGACGACCTCGCCCCGCTTGCCCAGTTCAAAAACGTCGTCGGTCAAAATAACTTGCATGTCGATACCCTCATCAGTCCGCCACGTACGGGAGCAAGGCCAGGTGACGTGCTCGCTTGATCGCGAGCGCCAACTTGCGCTGGTGAGTTGCGCAAACCCCGGAGATTCTCCTCGGGAGAATGCGAGCCCGTTCGGGCACGAACTGACCCAACAACCTGGTATCCTTGAAGTCGATATAGTCAATCTTTTCGGCGCAGAACTTGCAGAATTTTCTTCTTCTTACCATACCCGCTACTCCTCCTGTTTCTCCGCAGGCTCGGCTGCTGCCAACGCATCTTCCATCTCTTGACGACCTGCCCGGTCACGGACGGGAGCCGGCCGTTTCTGCCGGCGCGCCTCACGTTCTTTCTTGAACTTGTCGGCACGCTTGAGGGCAAGATCCGTTCGGACGGAGAGGAAGCGGATAACCGAATCGGTGACTTTGAAACGGCGTTCCAACTCTGTGACTGCAGTGCCACTTTCCTCGTTCAGGGTCATCACGACGTAGAAACCGTCGGAGTGTTTGCCGACACGGAACGCCAAGCGGCGTTTCCCCCATTTGTCGACACTGGCAACTTCGGCCCCCTTATCTCTGGCTGTTTTGGTAAAGCTCTCGATTGCCTGCTCTACCTCATCCTCAGTCAGAGTGGGAGCGAGAACGAACACGACTTCGTATCGTCTCATGGACATTTTTTCTCCTCACTCAAAAAGGGTTATTCTAACACAACCGGCCCGTATTGCTAGCTTTGTCGTTATCTCACCTAAGCAGAGGGCTTGCGACCAGTGCGGTGATAGCCATCAAACGCACCAGCACGATGACTGCCGGCCCACACCCGTCCTTGAATGGGTCTCCGACGAGGTCGCCGATCTGAGCTGCCGTCAATTGGTCGGTACTCGCCGCGTGCGGCTGACTCAGATCGAGGTGTTTATGGGCGTTGTCCCAGGCGGTTCCGGCGTGGATCATCAGGAAGGCGAGCAGAATCGCCGACAACAGGGCCCCGGCCATCATCCCGGCAAGCGTGGATCGGCCTAGGACTTGTGCGATGATTACCGGCGAGGCGACCGTAACGAGCAGAGGCAAGGCCATTTCTTTAAGAGCCGCCCACGTCGCCATTTCTGCAAAACGTCGGTTATCGGGTAGCTGGTTACCCTCCCGGAGTCCGGGGATCTCTCGAAACTGACGTCGTGATTCCTCGATTTCAACGAAGGTCGCCTTCCCTATCGAGGTAATTATCGCGTCCGAGACAAAGAAAGGGAGAATGCCGCCCAAAAAGAAGCCGACGATGACGGTCGGATTGACGAGGTCAATCGACGGCAGGCCGACCAGCCGGGCATAAGCGGAAAGGAGCGCCAACGCGGCCAGCGCACTGACACCTGTGATCAAGGACTTGCCGGCAGCGGTGGTGGAATTACCGGTGATGTGAAGGCGGGTGAGCCCGTCCAGCCAAACCGGCTGAGCACCGGCGAGACGGACCACACCGATCGAGCCGTCAATGATCGGTCCGAAGGCCGACAAAGTGAGCGACCCGCCCATCGTGGCCAACATGCCGACCGCGGCCAGCCCGATTCCATAGATCCCCGCGTAGTTGTAAGCGATCAGGACCGCGCCCGATATGGTCAGAACTGGCAGCGCCGTCGACTGCATTCCCACGGTGAAACCGGCCAAAATATTAGTCACCGTCCCCAAACTGGAGGCGTGGGCGATGCGGCGAATGGGGGGACCGGATGTGTACCATTCAGTTAAGAGACCGACCACCAAGCCGCTGATCACCCCAATCAGGACGGCGTAGAAAACCCCGAGTTCCAGTTCGAGCGTATTCACGACCAGGAAAACCCCGACCAGGAGGATCACCGCCGCGATAAGGTGGCAGAGTCGAAAGGCTGTGCCAGCATCCCAGCGAGAGAACAGATAGCGCGAGAGCAACGAGATAATCGATGCCCCCAGGCCTATTCCACCGATGAGAACGGGCAGTGACATATAGTCGGTGCGGTTCTCATTCGTGATATTCACGATCGTAGAAAGCCCGGAAGAGGCGATCAGAACAGTTGCAACAATCGATCCTCCCCAGGCCTCCAACAACTCGGACGCCGCTCCACACAATTTGCCGGCGTAATCACCGGCTTTTTCAGCGACTGAAGCGGGATTGCGACGATCATCGCGGGCGATTCCTGGCTCGAACCGACTGATCAGGCTCGAAGTCAGATCGGCGGCTTTGCTGAAGATCCCGCCACCCAGGCGGCAGAAAAGTGAAACCGTTGTGCCGCCCAGAACATAGCCGGCGAGATCGACGGGCTCCAGCGGCCCTCGAGCGGCCATGAAATAGACCAAAGAAAGACTGATCAATCCGACGGAGGCCGTCACGAGTCCGCAAATGCTTGCCCCTGAGAAAGCGACGTCCGTGGCCGCTTCAGAGCCCGATCTTCCGGCTGCCGCGACAGTCAAAGTCACCGTGCGGGAGGTAATCAGGGCGCTGACGACAACCACTCCGGCCGACAACATGGCCGCTCCCACGAACCCTGCCGTTGTGCCGGAACTCGCCCATCGAGACAGCGCAAGTAGCACCAGGAAAAGAAACGCCACGAGGACGAGGCCTCCCCTCGTGAGAAAAACCAGGAGGGAGCGTCTGATCTCCAGGGAGATGGAAGCAAAGGGTTCGTCTGGAGGTTGGCAACCCAAATGTCGGAAAAGGACGAATGCGAGGACCAAACCTACCAGACCGATGAGTGGCAGGAGAATCAGAAAAGTAAGGGTCATTGCTAGCCGTTGAACTTTGCCATCGTTTTTTCGATTCCCTCACAGACCCAGCAGTTCATAGCCTGGCCGGCCCGGTCCAGAACGGAATCCACGACTACCAGTTCGGCTTTCGAGAAATTCGAGAGGACATAATCAGGATAGTCCTCGGGCGGTTCCCCGGCGCCGACGCCCAGGCGCACGCGAGGTATTTCCTGGGTCCCCAAGACGTCGATGATCGATTGCATCCCGCGATGCCCGCCAGAACTCCCCGAACGCCTGAACCTTATCTTGCCCAGGGGCAACGAGACTTCGTCATAGGCAACCAGGAGACAATCAAGGGAGAATCCGAAGCGGTCAAGCACCTCTGCCACCGCGCCGCCGCTTCGGTTCATGTACGTCAGAGGCTTTATGAGGAGTACTTCCCGCCCGCACCAATCAGTAGTGCAGGAAACGGAGCGTTTGAACGTCCGCTCGAATCTGGCTCCGGCTTGGTCCGCTAACCGGTCCACCAGCATGAACCCGGCGTTGTGCCGGTTGAAGCAGTACTGGGGTCCAGGATTCCCGAGGCCGGTGACCAGAAACACCTGAGCCTACTCCTTGGCCGCTTCTTCTTCCTCAGCCTTACCCTTCTTGATGACCTCCGGCTCGGAAGTTGCTTCTTCCGTCGGCACGGCCACCTCTTCCACTTTCTCAGCAGCCGGCAACACGACGCTGAGGACCACAAGGTCGGGGTCGTTCAGGATCTTGATTTTCGACGCATCAACCTTCAACTGTGAGACGCGCTGGGTGTCGCCTATATCCATGTCGCTCACATCTATCTGGATGTGCTCGGGCACATCGCCCGGCAGGCATTCAACCTCAATGGTGCGCATCACGATTTCCAACAGGCCGCCCCCGGTCTTTACGCCCTTAGCGCTGCCCAGCGCTTCGACCGGCACTTCAAAAACCATCGCCTGATCCATCGCAATCGCCTGGAAATCCGCGTGAACGAGGGTGTCTTTCAGCGGATCGAGCTGAAGGTCACGGATCAAGACGTCGCGGGAAGTCCCGTCGATGTCGAGCTTGAAGATCGTGTTGCGCCCGGAGCCGGAGTGGAGTATCCGATGAATGTCGCGCGGAT
The DNA here is from genome assembly GCA_003819755.1 of Acidobacteriota bacterium. Classification (GTDB taxonomy): domain Bacteria; phylum Acidobacteriota; class UBA6911; order RPQK01; family RPQK01; genus RPQK01. The sequence goes on from RPQK01000026.1 coordinate 15,952, forward strand.
CCACGCTCACCGAGACCGGGGTGATCCCCCGTCCGTACACGACCCCAGGGATGCGTCCGCTGGATCGAAGCCGTCGGTTCTTGTTCTTGCCGACCGCCTCTCTGACCGTTGCCTGAACCACTGTATTTGCCATTTGTTTTGATGCTCCTGTTTCAGTTGAACAGTTTACTGACCGATGTCTCTTTATGTATGGACCGGATGGCCTCACCCAACAAGGGGGCCACGCTCAGTACCGTAATCTTCGGATTCGCCTTTTCGGGGGTGAGCGGGATGGTATTCGAAACGATGACCGCCTCGATGTCCGATTCGGCGATGCGGCCGATGGCGGGACCCGAGAGGACGGCATGAGTGGCAGCGACCAGGATACGCTCCGCTCCCTCGCGACGCAGCACCTCGGACGCCCGTACGATGCTTCCAGCCGTGTCGATCAGGTCGTCGATGACGATGCAGTTCCGGCCCTTCACGTCGCCGACCAGATGCATCACCTCAGCCACATTGTCGTCGACTCGGCGCTTGTCGATGATTGCCAGGCTGGCACCCAATCGCTTGGCGTAAGCGCGCGCCCTTTCCACCCCGCCCGCGTCCGGGGATACCACTGCCATCTTCTTCATCTTCAGGCACAGCAGGTATTCCAGCAAAACCGGGCGGGCGAACAAATGATCCACCGGAATGTCAAAGAATCCCTGGATCTGGCCGGCATGCAAGTCGAGGGTCAGAAGGCGGTGAGCGCCGGCGGCACTAATCAGGTCCCCGACAAGCTTGGCGGAAATGGGAACTCGCGGCTTTTCCTTCCGGTCTTGCCGGGCGTAGCCGTAATACGGTATGACGGCGGTAATGCGCCATGCCGATGATCGTTTGAAGGCGTCGATCATGATGAGGAGTTCCATGATGTTCTCATTCACCGGTGGGCAGGTCGGTTGAATGATAAACACGTCCATCCCGCGTACGTTCTCAAGAATTTGAAAGTTAACTTCCTGGTCGGAAAAACGTTTCAGCTTCACCGCTCCCAGGGACTCCCCAAGATGCGCGCAGATTTCCTGGGCCAAAGCGGGGTTTGCACTGCCGGAAAAAACCCTAAGTTTCGTCGACATGATTATTCGGCTTTGGGGTTGCGAGTGACGAGTTGCGTCTTTCAAAGCTCGAGACCCGCTGAAGCGAAACTGTTTCTGTACTCTTGGCTTCGGAGACTACGGCAAAGGAAGACTTCTCCCGCTGCCTGCAAGGAGACGTCCTGGGCTATCTTCGCTGCCCTGCCCGGATCGGCCACCCCAAAGACGCAAGAACCGCTGCCCGATACCCTTACCGGCTCACATCCTGCCTCTCGCAACAGGCGAGCGACTTGAGCTAGAGCCGGGTAGAGTTCGAAAAGGACCTCTTCGAAATCGTTTTCCAGCCAAGACAAATCGCCCTTCGCCATCGCCTGGCGGAAACGTTGAATTTTATTATCCGCCTCCAAAGTTGTCAATACTGCCTCACCGCGGTACTCGCCCCAGTCCCGGGCCTGATAGGCAGAGCTGGTTGGGACGGGAAAGCCCGGATAGACGAGAACGAGAGTAGGCGTCTCCGCCATATCCGGTAGCGGGCGTATCTCATCTCCCCGACCGATTCCAAGGGCCGTGCCGCCGCATAGGAAAAACGGGACATCGGCACCGAGAGCGCTTCCCAAGTTCGCCAGTTCGCTTTCGCTCAGCTGGACGTTCCACAGATGATTGGCCGCCAGTAACCCCACAGCCGCGTTGGAGGAACCACCGCCCAGACCTCCACCGACCGGAATCCGCTTTTCCAGGAGTATACGAAGCCCCAGGCCCACGCCTGCCTTCTGTTTTACAGATGACACCGCCCGGTACAGAAGATTATCAGGGCCTGGCGAGACCTCGCGTCCAGCGACCTGCAACTGAATGGAAGCATCTTCGGTGACCGTGAAACGGATCCGATCAGCGAGATCGATCGTTTGGAAGATCGTCGTGATCTGGTGGTACCCGTCGGGGCGACGCCCTTCAATCTTCAGCAACCAGTTGATCTTGGCGAAGCAAGGAACCGCAAGGGAAAGTGGACCGGTCTGAACCATCCGGGGAAGGATAACACTAGATGGTGAAAAGCTTTACCACGGAACACGCAGACACAAGAAAGAACACAAGAAAGTGAACGCAAGAAAGGGACGCTGACTAAATAGAGAAGGGGAAAAGGAAGGGGACAGTCACTGGAAAAATGGCTTGAAAAATGCAGTGAGCGTCCCTTTCTGACGCCTTTCTGAGGCTTGTCTATCGGGGTTGAGATCTTTTATTGCCGGCGCTGAGAGAGGACTTTCTTGACTCCGGTCAGTTTTCCCTGGACGCGTTTTCTTTCGTCCGATTCCTTACTCTGGGAGACGGACTTCTCATAATACTGTCCGGCTTCGTCGTAGCGTCCGAGTTTTCCGTATACGTCGCCAAGGTGCTCGAGAATAGTCGAGTCGTCACCATTTAACTCGACAGCTTGCCTCAGGAACCGCTCGGCCTGCTCATATTCCTTAAGCTTGAAGTACACCCAACCGAGACTGTCGAGGTAGGCTCCGTTGTGAGGGTCAAGAGCCACCGCACGATTGATGTAGTCCTTGGCCTCGTCCAGCCGGATGCCTCGATCAGCGAGCATATACCCCAGATAGTTAAGGACCGGGGCATGTCGGGGATTCTTCTCCAGGACCTTCTTGAAGCTCGTTTCAGCATCTCCGTACTGTTCCTGGCGCTCGTAAATAGCTCCGAGCTGGAATTGCATTGTCTCGCTGTCGGGCAGCTTTTCGAGTCCCTTTTTGATGATCTTGGCGGCTTCCGGGTATCTCTTGTGGTCGATATAGAGCTGACTGGCGGCCAGCACAAAGGGCTCCGGGTCCTCCTGCTTCAAGCCCGATTCAGTGAGCAGATCGACTGCTTCTTGAACTCTCCCCAACGCCCCGAGGATCTGCCCTTTCGCAACGATGAAATAGGTCTCCTCCGGGTGCTTACTCAGATACTGGTCGACCAGGCCCAGCGCCTCCTGAGCGTTGCCCGCATCCTTTAGTGCAAAAGCCAGATTGAGCGTGTACTCCGGGTTGGCAGTGTTCTGCGCATGGACCTGCCTGAAGAGTTGAATCGCTTTGTCATGTTCCTTGGACTCCTGATACAACAGCGCAAGTCGAGTCTGAACAATCGGGCGCGATTGCTCGGGGAGGTTTGTATCCAAAAGGTTCTTGAACAGCTCTACTGCCTCGGATCTTCGGCCGAGCCCCGCCAGCGCCTTTGCAAGCTCGAAATTCGCCTCGGTCTTCTGCTCACTGGGGACTTTGGCAGAAACCTCCTTGGACAACGGCGTCAAGACCTGAGAGGCTTCCGCATACTGCCTGCTCAGATTCAACGCCTTGGCAAGCTCGAGCCGGATCTCGACGTCATCACCGCGCGGATCCATTTCGGTAGCTTTGCGAAAGACCTCAACGGCCTTAGCTGTTTCCCGGCGCTGCAGATACAAGCCGCCCAGGAGTTTCAGATGCTCAAGATCAGCCGCATCGTACTCGACAGCCTTTTCTAGTACCTGAACCGCCTCATCGGTCTTGTTCAGCCGAACCAAAGCCAGCGCCCTGAGATAATGAGCGTCAGAGTGAGAGGGTCGAAGCTGCACGACACGGGCCAGCAACTCGGACGCCTTCTCCCAGTTTTCCTTGAGCACGTAGAGGCGCGAAAGGTAATCGAGTGCGTAAACGTGTTTGGGGTCCAGTTCGATCACGCGCTCGAACTCCGTCAGCGCTTTGTCAAGCAGTGTCCCTGAAGGGCTTTCACGATACGTGAAGTAGAACCGGCCCAGAAGAAAATGCGGCTCAGGATTCTGGGGGTCAAGTTCAATAGCCTTCTCACAGGCCGTCACAAACTCGCGATAATTGGTGCTCTCGTAAAGGGCCATCGCCTGATGGACCCGGAGCTCCGAGCTTTCCGGGTTCAGTTTGATCGCCTTTTCGTATTCTGCCAACGCATCGGCAAACTGCTTATCCTGGCTGTACATCCGGGCCAATGTGAAATGGTAATACGACTGCGCCAGCTCTGCATCAGCGGCTAGCAGGGAGCCGAAAAAGGCGGGCAAAAGCAAGACAACCAGGACTACTTTCATATGTGACATTATGGCATACCGCGCTTGCTATGCAGTAGATGCGTAAAAGGAGTGAGAAGGTTCAGACAATGAAGCCTGGCGGACAGTGCGGCCGCAGTTTCACGAGAGCCGCGCACGATTCCGAGCGTCGTGCGCGGCTCTCGTGAAACGCCGCCTACTGTCCAATTACCTGGGCGGGAACGAGCGACATCATCTCCAGATCGTGGGTGAAAAAGATCTCCAGCCCGAACAGGTCCTGATCGGACGTAACCCGCACATATCCGCCCATTGTCTCCGGGAGGTCCGGAAACAGCTGCTCATCGGTGAGCACATTCACCAGGCGTCCGCCTGCCGGAATGCTTACTTGCCGGCCGGCGATAAGGGTTCCGTCCGGCGCCATGATTTCAATCTGAGTTGTTGCTGCCGACTGGCCCGGATTCAAAAGGGAGATGCCGGTCGAGACACCCTGGCCCTCGGCAACGTGGGAGAAAGACAGGCGCTTGCCGCCGGCCGGAGTGATAGACAGCGTCGTCATCGCCTTTCCGGCAAAGGTGCGTATTTCCGCATCCCCTACCAGGCCCGGCTTGTCAGAGTCGATCTGCACCCAGCCAGCCATTGTTTTCCCGGAATCGGTCAGCTGAAAAATCTCGGCGAGACTCCGTCGGGACTGTTTTCCGGCCTCCAACTGAAAGGTCGCGGGCGCTCCGACGGCCTTCCCGCTGTTGTCCTTCAGGACCAAGGTCGCGGTCATGGTTTCCGCACCCGTGTTAATGAAGTTCAGGAACGTTTCTGAACCTTCGAAAGCGGCAACTTGAGGAATGAAAAATCTCGTGCTCTGGTTAAACGTAGCTCCCTTCGGAGCACCGTAGAGAATGGACATCCGCTCATCATCGTAATAGCGCTCGAGGGCCAGGATCGGATGGGACGCCTCGATCACCAAATAGCCGTTCGTAAAGTTCTCGAAAGCGGTGTCGGCGAAAATGCCTGTTAGCGCCTCTGTTCCGTCGGGATCCTTCACATAACCGGTGTTCTGCATCCCGCCCTGCAGAGCGAGAGCTTCGGAAGTGGCAAGCAGCTGCCCCTGATCGTCATACAGCTTGGCAATAACCGAATTAGCCGTCCAGGAGTAATTGAAAAGCGACAATTCCGTCCGAAAACCGTCCGCCAGGCGGAGCTCAGGGATCACGACGGTCGACGCCACCTGCATAAAAGCCGGACCTCCGTCGATCCTCTTAACCCCATCTCCCAGCAAAAAGAAGCTACTCGTCTCGAAAACGTTGCTATCGACGTCGAGCCAGCCCTCGACCGATTTGTCGTTGCCGGGCTTCAGAAGATCCCCGGCCGTAAAAGCTTTCTGATTGCCCGGGGCCAAGGTGATCGTATTGGGATTCGTATATTCGACCACGTCCGTTGTCGACGTCTCGTCCTGGTAGGCAATCCCTGCCCAGGAGTAAGCGTTTGTCTTGACGGACGCTTCGGTTGTGGCGCTATTGTTAGTCAAGGCGACTCCTGTAAACCACCGGGTCGCCGGCCCGGCCGCCGTTTCAGTGGGCGGCGGATAAGAATAAAGGTAAGGAATCCCGAAGTTCAGGGTCTCGCCGACGAGATCGATGGTGTTGGTATTGAAGTTGAGTGCTGCCAGCACCTTCCCGTCCGGCGTCATGGTCACCTCGAGCGGGGCCGCAGTAAGCCCGGCCGTTTTGAGCGGATCACCGTCCGCGAGCGGAGTCACAAATGTTCCGACGTCTACGATCCGTCGTACTTCCCCGGTCTCGAGGCTGAAAACCAAAACGAGGTCGGACAGCGGAGCTGAAACGAACATCCGCTTACCGTCGGGAGAGAAAGCCGGCCGGTTTCCCGGCTTAAAGTCGGCGTAAATCGGGGAGACCGTTCCGATCGCAAGATTAGTGGTGTCAACAATCGTCACCCAAATCTCACCGATCAGAACGAACCTTGACCCATCTGGTGTAGTATGCGCGCTGCCCGGCAGGTTCCCGACATTGAAAATCTTCACCACCTTTCCGGTGGCCGTCTCAAAAAGAAACGCCCGGTCCTCGGTAAGAGGGCTGGGAGCGAGCGTGCTGGTGAGCTGATCGGCAATCAGGCCGTACTTGCCATCCTTGGTGAGCGCAACCGAGTTAACCGCCTGAAAATCCGCTTTGAGTTCGCGGTCTTCAA